>JAKDLH010000217.1 GCA_030452945.1 Microlunatus sp.
ACTCCCGGGGTGATGGTGGTGTGGATGGGCGCCGCGACATCGAGGGTGCTGCCGTCGGTGCCTTCGGCCGCGCTGGGCGAATGCACCGAGGCGGCGACGCCGAAACCGAGCACGGAGATCACCAGGCTGGCCAGACCAGTCTTCATCAGTCTGGTAGAGAGGAAGCGATCCGGTGCCCGTGGGCTTAGTCGGGTCAGGGCATGACGCGCGATGGCGCGCTGGGACTCGGAGCGGGGCACCAGTGTAACTCCTCGATCGGCGACAGGAAGGTCTCTTCAGTGAGGCCGGAATCCCTCGGATCGCCACAGTCGGACTCAGCCAGTGGAGGCGAACTCAGCCAATGGAGTCGAACTCAGCCAGTGGAAGGCGGATTCAGCCAGTGAAGGCGCCAGGCAGAGCTGGCGCGATCAACTTCTGTCGTCGACGGTAACGGATTGATAACAGATCTTTCAAATCCGCGCGTACCAGTTGACATGGTGGTATGGCACAATGTGAGTAACATCTCCGGCGAGCGTACTGAACCGTGGTTCAGTGACGCTCAGCTATCTGGCTGCGGAGGGCGGCGGCATCAACGGACGTTGACGCCCATGCCGCGCAGCCAAGGCACCGGGTTCACGGCGGAGTAGACGTCGCCGTACTTGACCCCGGCGGGGTAGAGCTCGAAGTGCAGGTGAGCACCGAAGGAGCGTCCGGTACTGCCGACGTAACCGATGACCTGACCGGCCTTGACACTCTGACCGGCGCTTACCGCCATCGACGACATGTGCGAGGACATGCTGGTCACGCCGCCGGAGTGACGGATGGCAATGTGGTTGCCGGCCCAGTCGCCGCTGTTGCCCGCGTAGACCACGACGCCGTTCTGGACCGCCCGGATGGGGGTGCCGTAGGAGGCGCGGAAATCCAGTCCGGTGTGGTATCGCGACCAGGAGCCGTACTGACCGAAATGCGCGCCGATCACCGCGCCCGGCACCGGTGAGGCGCTGCCGCCCCCGGCGGAGACCGCACCGGGCTCGGAGTCCGTTTTGCTCGGGGCGGGTGAGTCGGCGCGTGACCTGGAGTTGGTGCTCGAACTGGAGTCGGTGCTCGAACTGGAGTCGGTGCTCGAACTGGAGTCGGCACGCTCGACGCCCTGTCGCTCGGTCTCGGCGGCGACCCGCTTGCGGACCGCTTCCGCCAGCCGCTCCTGCGCGATCTTGGCGGCCGCCTCCCGATTGGCCCGGTCGCTGGTGGCGAGCTCCTTGCTGCGAGCAGCACCACCGGCGTCGCGGGCTGCCTGGGTCACGACCTCCGAGGTCTTGGCCAACTCCTCCGAGCGCTGGGCCGCGCGTTCCTTCACCACGGCCGCCCGAAGTTCCGCGCTGCGTGAGGTGCCGTCCGCGCTTTGTGGTCGGCTGAAGGCCGCTAGGGCTCCATCCGCCGGAGCAGCCTCCGACTTTGGTCGCGCACCGGTGCCTGGCGCGGTCAGCCCCGGTGCGGCCGGACCCTCGGCGATCACGTCGGTCGAACTCGCGGCGGCCGAAGACGCCGGGACGGGAGCCGGACGGGGCGCCGATTCGGCGCTGCTGGTCAGGGAGATGGAGCCGGCTACGGCCAGACCGAGAGCGGAGATGGCCAGCGCCGCGAGACCATGCGAGAGCCAGCCACGTCGGCCCTCGACCGGAAGGTCGTGAGTCAGCGTACGCCGTGATCGGCGCTCGGCCGGCTGCGATGCCACCAGGCTTTCCCCTTGTCGTTCGGCCACCGGATCATGGTGGCGGCACTGTGCTGATGATGTGGCTCGGGTTGTTCCCGTGCCCGTACCGAAAGCATCGCGATCTGCGCTGACGCGCTGACCCTGGCCGCCGGCGGGCGTTTAAGAAGATAACGGGTTGATAACCAAACCTCAAACCCGTCGGCCCATCCCCCGATGAACGCACCGTCATCCGCAGGTGTCACCTTACTCGCTTGGACAGCGCCACCGCAGCTTTCGGTGTGCACTCGCAGCCTCCGGACAGCTCGGCGGCCGGTCCCCGTATGAACTTGACCCACGTCAGTCCAGCAGGGAGCTGGCGACCGACGACTCGTGCACGTCGAAGTCGGCTTGCCCATCCAACTGGGCGAGAGCTGCCGCGATCTGGAACGCGATGCCGCCGTCGTTGGTCAAGGACATGTGACCGATGCCGCGTACGCGCACGTTGCGGACCCGAAGGTCGGGGTGCTCGATCCGAGCGTTGCGTGATGGCAGGACCAGCTGGTCCAGGTCGCTGTAGAAGGCCAGGAATCGGGTGTCGCAGTCCGCGGCCGCCTGGTTCAGCTCGGCGATCAGGTCGGAGTCCGGTCGCAGCTGGCGGACCAGCGGAAGAACCGAACCGGCCCGGGCCAGCGCGGTCCCCTGGTGGGGGGTGCCGAGGGTGACGGCGGTGTGGACGCGCTCGTGGCCTCCCATCCGCTGGACGTAGTACCGGGTGATCAGACCACCAAGACTGTGGCCGATGACGTGCACCTTCTCGTATCCCGACTCCGCGACCAAGCGCTCGACCGCGGTGGCCAGACGACCGGCGGTCTCCCGCACGTCGCTAGTAAGCACCCCGTAGTCGAAGGAGGGGAGGTCGGTGAAGCCACGGCGTCGCAGGGCGCGCTCCAACGGCGCGAAGATCGTGTGGTTGTCCACGATGCCGTGGACCAACAGGATGGGGGTGGCCACGGCGTCGACGGAATAATGCGCCAGCCCGCGCTGGTGCGGACTCAGGCCACCCAAGGTGTGCCCGCGCTCGACCTTCGCGGTCGGTTCGGTCAGCAACCCCAGCGGATACATCAACAGATGAGCAGTGACCCAGCCGGCTTCGCGCGCCATCCCGGATGCCACTCGCGGCACGTCGCGCGTGATGACGCGTGAAATGCCTCCGATGGCGGATCCGAGCACGTAGGAAGATTACCCCGGTCTCAGCCGGTCGGGGTCGATATGCTCAGGGCGTGGCAACCGACGCCGGCCCTAATTCTCCGTCTGGTCCAGCACCATCCGGACCGGCCGATTCTCCGCGACGCGAGTCCCGACCCCTGCGGATCGTGGTCGCCAAGCCTGGTTTGGATGGCCACGACCGCGGCGCGAAAGTGGTGGCCCGCGCGTTGCGGGACGCTGGGATGGAAGTCATTTACACCGGCTTGCACCAGACCCCCGAGCAGATCGTGCAGACCGCTCTGGCCGAAGACGCCGACGCCGTCGGCCTTTCGGTCCTGTCCGGGGCGCACATGACCTTGTTCCAGCGAGTGGTCGGCCTGCTCGCCGAGGCCGACGCCTCCGACATCGTGGTCTTCGGAGGCGGGATCATCCCCGCGGCCGATCGAACCCTGCTGGCGGACATGGGCGTCACCCAGGTCTTCACTCCCGGAGCCACCATGGCCGAGATCGTGACCTGGGTGCGCGAGAACGTCGGCTCCTAGACCTGATCGAGTACGACCACGCCGACACACGATCGCCACCGGCCCGGTCAGACCGGCGTTTTGTGCCGCTCTCCACATTTGTTGGTGGTTTCGGTTCAGAAGTCACCGCGGCGACCTGACGGCGGGATGGGCCGCATTCTGCCCTCGGTTGACCGGCACCGGCCGCCGACCACTAGGCTCGCAGGCGCGCCCAGCGACGCGCTCGGAGCAGGTCGGACCGGCCGCTTCGGGTGAGCAACCGACATGGAGGCCGGAGTGGATCTGTACGAGTACCAGGCGAGAGACATCTTCGAGAAGCACGGAGTCCCCGTACTGCGTGGCCTCACAGCGGTAACCGCGGACGAGGCGGCGGCCGCGGCCACCGAGCTCGGCTCGCCGGTGGTGGTGGTGAAAGCCCAGGTCAAGACCGGTGGCCGCGGCAAAGCGGGCGGTGTCAAGATCGCCAAGTCCGCCGAGGAGGCCAAGGCCAAAGCCGGCGAGATCCTCGGTCTGGACATCAAAGGTCACGTGGTCGAGAAGGTGATGATCACCGAGGGGGCCGACATCGCGGAGGAGTACTACTTCTCCCTACTGCTCGATCGCGCCAACCGGAGCTACCTGGCCATGTGCTCCCGAGAGGGTGGCGTGGAGATCGAGCAGCTGGCCGTCGAACGGCCCGAGGCGCTGGCCCGGGTTCCGGTCGACCCAGGTGTCGGCATCGACCAGGCCAAAGCCGACGAGATCGTGGCCGAGGCCGGCTTCGAAGGTGCTGATGCGACCGAGATCGCTCGGGTGCTGCAGCTGCTCGGTCAGGTCTACGAGGCCGAGGACGCCACGCTGGTCGAGGTCAACCCGCTGGTGAAGACCGGCGACGGCCGGATCATCGCGCTGGACGGGAAGGTCTCTCTGGATGAGAACGCCGGGTTCCGGCAGCCAGATCACGAGGCTTTGGCCGATAAGTCCGCCGAGGATCCCTTGGAGGCCGCGGCCAAGGCCAAGGGTCTCAACTACGTCAAGCTCGACGGCAGCGTCGGAGTCATCGGCAACGGTGCGGGACTGGTGATGAGCACTCTCGACGTGGTCGCGTACGCCGGCGAGGAGTTCGCTGGCTCGCCCAGACCGGCCAACTTCCTCGATATCGGTGGTGGAGCCAGTGCCGAGGTGATGGCCAACGGACTGGAGATCATCATCAGTGACGAGCAGGTGAAGAGTGTTTTCGTCAACGTGTTCGGCGGCATCACCGCCTGCGATGCGGTGGCGAACGGCATCGTGCAGGCCTTCGAGCTGCTGGGCGGTCGAGGCGAGCAGCAGATCGACATTCCGCTGGTGGTCCGGCTGGACGGCAACAACGCTGACCTCGCCCGCCAGATCCTCACCGAGGCGGGGCTGCCGGGGCTCGAACAGGTGGACACGATGGACGGAGCGGCCCGCCGGGCCGCCGAGCTGGCTGCAGGCTGAGGGGACGAGCTGACATGGCGATCTTTCTGAATTCCGACTCTCGGGTCATCGTCCAGGGCATGACCGGCTCCGAAGGCCGCAAGCACACCCAGCGGATGCTCACCTCCGGCACCGCCATCGTCGGTGGTGTCACCCCCGGCAAGGGTGGCCAGCACGTCGAGTTCGAGCAGAACTCGGTGCCGGTGTTCAACTCGGTGGAGGAGGCGATGGCGGCCACTGGGGCGAACGTGACCGTCATCTTCGTCCCGGCCAAGTTCACCAAGAGCGCGGTGGTCGAGGCCATCGAGGCCGAGATTCCGCTGGCCGTGGTGATCACCGAAGGTGTCCCGGTCAAGGACAGTGCCGAGTTCTACACTCAGGCCAGCGGTTCGAAGACCCGGGTGATCGGCCCGAACTGCCCCGGACTGATCTCGCCCGGGCAGAGCAACGCCGGCATTATCCCCGCCGACATCACCAAGGCTGGTCGGATCGGTCTGGTCAGCAAGTCGGGGACGCTGACCTACCAGATGATGTACGAACTGCGCGACATCGGCTTCTCCTCCGCGGTCGGCATCGGCGGTGACCCGGTCATCGGGACGACTCACATCGACTGCCTGCAGGCGTTCTCCGACGACCCCGACACCGACGCGATCGTGATGATCGGCGAGATCGGTGGCGACGCCGAGGAGCGCGCGGCGGAGTTCATCAAGGCGAACGTGACCAAGCCGGTAGTGGGCTACGTGGCCGGGTTCACCGCGCCCGAAGGCAAGACGATGGGACACGCCGGAGCTATCGTGTCCGGCTCGTCGGGAACGGCGGCGGCCAAGAAGGAAGCTCTCGAGGCCGCCGGCGTCAGGGTGGGCAAGACGCCGAGCGCGACCGCGGCACTCATCCGCGAGCTGATGACCGGCAACTGAACTCGAACTTCTGAGCCTGGTCGACCACAGCCGTTCGGCTGAACTGGCCGAGTGGTCAAAAGTTGCGGTGTTCGTGGCGCGCGGGGCGACGACTTCTGGCCGCGTGGTCGAAAGTTGCGGTGTTCGGGTCGCGCGGGGCGACGACTTCTGGCCGCGTGGTCGAAAGTTGCGGTGTTCGGGTCGG
>JAKDLH010000218.1 GCA_030452945.1 Microlunatus sp.
GGCGCTGGTGAAGAAGTTTGGCCTGCGCTAGGGCGACGTGCTGACCGGAGCGCTCCGGACGCCCCAGGACAGTGATCGCAAAGAGAAGTTCAACCCGCTCGTCCGGGTCGACACGATCAACGGCACCGATCCCGAACAGGCACGAAACCGGGTCGAATTTGCCAAGCTGACGCCGCTCTACCCGCAGGAGCGGCTGAAGTTGGAGACCGCGTCCAACCAGTTGATGGGCCGGATCATCGATCTCTTGTGCCCGGTCGGTAAAGGTCAGCGCGGCTTGATCGTCTCTCCGCCGAAAGCCGGCAAGACGATGGCGATGCAGACGATCGCCAACGCGGTCGCGACCAACAACCCCGAGGTCCACTTGATGGTGGTCTTGGTGGACGAACGCCCGGAAGAGGTCACCGACTTCCAGCGCACGGTCAAAGGAGAGGTCATCGCCTCCACCTTCGACCGGCCCGCCGACGACCACACCACGGTTGCGGAGCTCGCCATCGAGCGGGCGAAGCGACTGGTGGAACTGGGTCACGACGTGGTGATCCTGCTGGACGGCATTACTCGGTTGAGCCGGGCGTACAACATCGCCGCGCCGGCCAGCGGTCGGATCCTCTCCGGCGGGGTGGACTCCGCGGCGCTCTATCCGCCGAAGAAGTTCTTCGGTGCGGCGCGGAACATCGAGAACGGCGGCTCCCTGACCATCCTGGCCACCGCCCTGATCGAGACCGGCTCGAAGATGGACGAGGTGATCTTCGAGGAGTTCAAGGGCACCGGCAACATGGAGCTCCGGTTGCGGCGCGAGTTCGCTGACAAGCGGATCTTCCCGGCCATCGACGTGGACGCCTCCAGTACTCGCCGCGAGGAGTTGTTGATGAGCCGCGAGGAACTGAACATCATCTGGAAGCTCCGGCGCGTGCTCTCGGGTGGGGAGAACCTGCAGGGACTGGAGATGCTGCTGGACCGGCTTCGCAAGACCAACAGCAACGCCGAGTTCCTGGGGGCCATTACCAAGTCCATCCCGTCCTCCCGGGACTAGTGGGACACGGCCGGTTCGCGGAATAAGCTGGCCCACCGCCGCGCTGGTTAGTTTGTTGCCGCGGGGAGACCTGCGGCAAGATGACTCGGTGCCGGTTCACGTCCCGTCGACCCCGACGCGGCGACCCGGTGCCTACATTTCGAGGAGAACCATGAAGCCCGACATCCATCCCGCGTACGTGGAGACCCAGGTGACCTGCACCTGCGGCAACACGTTCACCACCCGCAGCACATCGCCCGACGGCGTGCTCCGGGCCGACGTCTGCTCGGCCTGCCATCCCTTCTACACCGGCAAGCAGAAGATCCTTGATACTGGGGGACGGGTGGCCCGGTTCGAGAAGCGCTACGCGCAGCGGGCCGCTGCCAAGAAGAAGTAGTCCGCACCGACGCTCCCGGATCATGATCCGGGAGCGTACGTGTGTCCAGAGGTGAGACGCGGGAGGGGAGGCGCTACAGACCGTGTTCGAGTCCGCACAGTCACTACGAGACGAGTTCGCTGAACTCGAGCGTGCGCTGTCGGATCCGGCCGTTCACGCCGACCTGGCTCGTGCCCGCAAAGCCGGCCGCCGGTACGCCGAACTGACCCCGATCATCACCGCGATACACGAGTATGAGCGGTTGAGCGATGACCTCTCCGCCGCTCAGGAGCTCGCCGTGGAGGACGCCACCTTCGCCGCCGAAGCTGATGATTTGGCCGCGCACCTGGGTTTGGTCACCGAACGGCTCACCCGGCTGCTGGCCCCCCGCGACCCGAACGACTCCTCCGACGCGATCATCGAGATCAAATCAGGCGAGGGCGGCGACGAGTCTGCCTTGTTCGCCGCCGATCTGCTCAACATGTACACCCGGTACGCCCAGCACCGCGGTTGGACGGTGGAGATCCTCGACGCCCAGGAGACCGACCTCGGCGGCTACAAGTCGGTGACCGCCGCGATCAAGGCGACCTCGCTCGGTCAGGCCGACCAGATGCCGTACGGCGTGCTCAAGTTCGAGGGTGGCGTCCACCGGGTGCAACGTGTTCCGGTCACCGAGTCCCAGGGCCGGGTGCACACCTCCGCCGCCGGTGTGCTGGTGATGCCGGAGGTCACCGAGTCCGAGGTGGCCATCGACGACAACGACCTGCGGATCGACGTCTACCGCTCCTCGGGTCCGGGCGGTCAGGGCGTGAATACCACCGACTCGGCGGTCCGCATCACCCACCTGCCCAGCGGGATCGTGGTGTCCTGCCAGAACGAGCGTTCGCAGCTGCAGAATCGAGAACAGGCGATGCGGATGCTGCGGGCCCGGCTGATCGCGGCCGCCGAGGAGGCGGCGGCCCAGGAGGCGTCGGCCGCCCGGCGGTCACAGGTCCGCACGGTCGACCGATCCGAGCGGGTCCGAACCTACAACTATCCGGAGAATCGGATCGCCGACCACCGGATCGGCTTCAAGGCCCACAACCTCGACCAGGTGTTGAACGGCGAGTTGCAGGCGGTGGTCGAGGCTTTGCAGGAGGCCGACACCGCCGATCGCCTCGCCGCCGGGACCAGCCAGAGCGCGTGATCGCCGGGACCCTGCTGGCCGACGCGACGCGACGACTGACCGAGGCCGGCGTGCCGAACCCCGATCACGACGCGCGCGAGCTGCTCGAGTTTGTCCTGGGGACTCGACTTCGCCCCTGGTCGGCGGGCGCGGAGGTCACTCCGGCCGACGCACGACGATTCGACGATCTCGTGACCCGCCGGGTCGAGCGGGTCCCGCTGCAGCACCTCACCGGGGTCGCCTACTTCCGCCACCTCACCCTCGCCGTGGGTCCGGGGGTCTTCGTGCCACGGCCCGAGACCGAGGTGATGACCGGTTGGGCGATCGAGGCGCTCGGCCGCCGAGCGACCCGCTGTCGCCGCCGGCAGATCGTGGTGGACTTGGGTACTGGGTCGGGCGCCATCGCGTGGTCCATCGCCACCGAGATGCCGAGTGCGCGGGTGTACGCGGTCGAGTTGTCCGCAGAAGCGCTCCGCTGGGCGGAGCGCAATCTCGCCGGCACGGACGTGTCGCTGCAGTTCGGTGATATGGCGGACGCGCTGCCCGAGCTCGCCAACCGCGTCGATCTGGTGATCGCCAATCCCCCGTACGTACCCTTGGAGGCCTACGCCTCCGTCGCCGTCGAAGCCCGCGAGCACGACCCGACGTTGGCGCTGTTCTCCGGTCAGGACGGACTGGACGCCATCCGGTCCTTGGTTTCGACCGGGGCCCGGCTGCTGCGGCAGGGAGGGGTGCTGACCTTCGAGCATGCCGAGGTCCAATCTGAGAGTGCCCAGGCGGTGGTCGTCGGCTCTGGCTGCTTCGGGCTGGTCCGCGACCACCACGACCTGACTCGCCGGCCACGGTTCGTCACGGCCCTGCGCAACGCCCGTCCTCTGGCAGGATGGACAAAGTGAGTGCTGTTCCCCACGACGAACCCGAGGATCCGGGATACCGGCGGTGGGACTGCATGGTCGAGGATCCCGAGGTGCTCGTCCGCGCCGAAGCCGATGCCCGCACCGCGATCGTAGCCGGCGAGTGCATCGTGCTGCCGACCGACACCGTGTACGGCATCGGAGCCGACGCGTTCAACGCCGCAGCGGTGCAGCGGCTGCTGGACATCAAGGTCCGGGGCCGCGACATGCCGCCACCGGTGCTGATCGCCGAGCCCACCTTGATTCGCGCGCTGGCCACCGACATCCCCGACGAGGCCCGCCAACTCGTTGCCGCCCACTGGCCGGGGCCGCTGACCATCATCCTCAAGCGGCAGCCCAGCCTGAAGATGGATCTCGGCGACACCGAGGGCACGGTCGCCCTGCGGGTGCCGGACCACGAGCTCGCTCGCGACATCCTGCGGGCCACTGGTCCGATGGCGGTGAGTAGCGCCAACGTCAGCGGACTCCCGGCCGCCCTCACCTGTGACGACGCGGTCGGCCAGCTCGGGGCGAGCGTTGCGGTGTACCTGGACGTCGGGCGACTGGGCGAGGACGGTCAGCCGGCGTCGACCATCGTCGACTTCACCCAGGCCGATCACGGGCAGGTGCTGCGCCGCGGAGCTCTCTCGGCGGCGGTGCTGCGCGAGATCTCGCCGGACCTGGAAGACCTCGTCGCTGACGGGGGGGAGGCCGAGGTCCAGGAGGCGCCGGAGGGCGACGGGAAGACCGGTGTGGGCGACGCCGAGGTGATCAAGCAGGAAATCCTCGCTACCGAGCTGGACGAGTCGGCCGACGAACCCAGCACCGACGAACCCAGCACCGACGAACCCGCCGTCGACGAACCCAGCACCGACGAGCCCAGCAGCACGCATCCCGACCACGACAGCGACCAGCCGAACCTGTTCGAGCAGAGGACCTAGGAGTGCGGGAGTACCTGCTGGTGCTGCTGATCGCCGCTGCGGTGACCTTTCTGGCCAGTGGTTTCTGCCGCAGAATCGCCCTGCGCACCGGGGCCCTCGCCGAGGTCCGCGACCGCGACGTGCACACCGTGGCCATGCCGTACTTCGGTGGAGTGGCGATGTTCCTCGGGGTGCTGGCCGCGATCGTGCTGGCCTGGCAGCTGCCGTTTCTGGGTCGCCAGGAGTTCGTCCGGCAGGACTCTCTCGCCGTCCTGATCGCGGCGGCGGTGATCTGTGCGGTGGGGGTGTTGGACGACCTGTACGACCTGCCCGCGCTGACCAAGTTCGCCGGTCAGGTGCTGGCGGCCGGCATCGTGGTCGCGCTCGGGGTCCGGATGTTCTGGATCCCGATTCCCGGCCAGCTGGTCTCCCTCGACTACGGGGCCTCCGTCGCCATCACGGTCTTCTTCATCGTGCTCTGCTCCAACGCGGTGAACTTCGTCGACGGGCTTGACGGTCTGGCCACCGGAGTGGTCGGGATCGGGGCGGGCGCGTTCTTCGCGTACTCCTACCTGCTCTATATCAACCAGGATCTGACCCGGGCCACGACGTCCAGCTTGATCACGGTGACCATCGTCGGGGCGTGCCTGGGCTTCCTGCCGCACAACTTCTTCCCAGCCCGGATGTTCATGGGCGACTCGGGCGCGATGCTGCTCGGTCTGCTGCTGGCCACCTCGACGATCAGCCTGACCGGCCAGCTCGACCCCTCCCAACTGACCGACGGTCAAGGAGGCCTGATGCCGCTGGTGCTGCCGCTGGTGCTGCCGCTGGCCATCCTGGCCCTGCCCTTCCTCGATCTGATCATGGCCTTCATCCGCCGCGCTTACGCCGGCCGCTGGTGGTTTCTGCCGGACAAGCAGCACCTGCACCACCGGCTGTTGGAGCGCGGCCACAGTCAGCGCCGGGCGGTGCTGCTCATGTACGTCTGGTCCGCGCTGGTCTCGTTCGGCGTGATCGCTCTCGGGCTGGTCCCGGCAGATCGGCAGTGGCAGGTCGTCGCGGTCGTGGTGGTGATCGCGGTCGTGCTGGTGCTGATCACCCTCGGCCGGCCGGTGCGAGGACCTCGCCGGCCCAGGACGATGGTCGGCTGATCGGCCGAGATCGTCGCTGAGCCCACCCGATCGGGCAAGCGAGAGGCTGCTCACACCGACCAGTTCGGTTTCTGGTTCGACGGCTGGTCTGTGTTAAATTTCACGGACACTCCTCGCCCTACGCCTGCGGATGCTCACGTGCATCGCGGCCCCCCACGACGAAGGACCACCTGCGATGACCACTCGCCATCGGTCGACCGCCATGGTCGCCGCGGAGCGGTCGCCATCGGCGCCGAGGCTGGCTGCGGACAGCAGTCCGAGCATCCACGTGGTCCGCGCGCGACAGCTCCTGCTCGGCGGACTGGCCGGCGGTGTGGGCGCGGCCGTGCTGGCGCTGGCGCTGTACACTGTTCTCGATGGGACCCGGGGACTGGCGTCGGAGGCGCTCGCCTCGGCGATGGTGCTGTTCTTCTACGGAGT
>JAKDLH010000219.1 GCA_030452945.1 Microlunatus sp.
ACGCGCCACCGGCTTTATTGCGGGCTGCCCGCCGGCGCCAGATGGCCAGCCGCGCGGCCGCCGCCGGCGGCGGACGACCTGACCGGCTCCGTGGGCAGATCGCCGACCTGCAAGCCGAGTTGCAGTCGCGCGCGTGGCTGCACCAGGGGAGCCGGGCTTGGCGCCCGCCGACGACGGTTCCGGACTTGCGGGCGGCGGCCGCCGGCGACGGCTGGGACCTGGTCGCCGTAGCCGAGCTGGGCGGGCAGCTCGCCGCCGTGAGTGTCGTCGCGGGCGGCCGGATGAGGTTGGTCAGCCTGGGTGCCAGTGACGCCGTGCGTGCGTGGCAGCGTCGAATCGGCGCCGATCTGGACGCTCTGGCTCACCCTGGGCTTCCCGCCACGCTCGTCGCGGCCGCATCCAGTTCCCTACGGCACGGTGCGGTCGAGCTGGGCCGGATGTTGGCCGCCGCGATCCCCGACACCGGGCGTCGCGTTGTGATCAGTCCTCCGGGTTGGCTGTTGTCCCTTCCTTGGAGCCTGCTGCCTCCCCTGGTCGGACGGCCGCTCGTTGTGACCCCGTCGCTCAGCGGTTGGCACCGAGGACGTCTCGACCAGTCCGTCAACGACGGGACAGTCACGCCCCGGCCCGGGTCCGTGGCCGTGGTGGCTGGCCCCGGGCTCGCCCGGGCGGCGGAAGAGGCTGCCGCGGTGGCGAGCATCTGGGACGGTCACGTCATCGTGCGGCACCTTCCGGTGGCCTCGCCGAGCGAACTGTCAGCGGCGATGGGATCCACCGGCGTCGTCCACGTGGCCGCCCACGGGGTGCACCGAGGCGAGAACCCGATGTTCTCCTCCTTGACCATGACGGGCGGGCCCCTGTTCGCGTACGAACTTGATCAGCGCGGCACTGTGCCAGAGCATGTCATCCTGTCGGCTTGCGAGGTCGGGCGCAGCACGGTACGGGCCCGTGAAGAGACCTTGGGGCTGACCAGCGTGCTGCTCCAACTCGGTACCGCTTCGGTGACAGCCGGAGTGGCGCGCGTCCACGACGACGTCGCCACGGAGATCATGGTGCGCTATCACCGCGCTCTGGCCGAGGGCCGTGACTCCGCCGAGGCGCTGTGTCTGGTCGCCGGCCAGGTGTCGCAGCCGAGTCCGTTCGTCTGCTTCGGTACGGCCTGGTCCGCCGCGCCATCCCGGATTTCCCCGGCACTGCCGGCATACGGGACCACGACGACGGGGCAGTTGGCCCACCGGACCGCTGTCCGGGCGACCGAGTCGGTCCAGCCGCGACGCCGATGAGGATCGCGTGGTCCACCCACAACGAGTTCGACCGCCCGCCGTGAGGCCGCCACGACGACCCCATCCGGCTCCCCGACCAGCAGCTCGATAGCAACCGAGAGTGCGGGGTATTCCTGCCGGCCGCTCGCCGCCAAGGCCTCTTCGACCGCACGCAGCGAGACCGCCGGATCCTTTCGCGAGCTGGCGGGCACCGCGTACACCGCGAGCAGCGGCGCCTCCAGGCGAGACGCCTCCGCGAAGGCGAATCTCAGCAGATCCGCGACGTCAACGGTCGGATCGACGGCGACCAACACCGGACGGGTGGTCCACGCCATCGCGGTCCACCCGGCCGGAACCACCGCCAGCGGACGGCTCGCCGAGGCCACCAACTGTGCGGCGAGGCTGCCGAGGATGCTGTGCTCCGGGCGATCAACCCGACGACGGCCGACGACCAGCATGGCCGCGGACACCTCGACCTCCTTGAGCAACGCCGCGGGCGAGTGGTGGTCCAGCACGGTGTTCACCTCCATCGTCGGCGGGATGCGCAACTGGCTCCGCAGCCGCTCGATCAACCACGCCGACGACTCAGCGGTCGCTGGCGGACACACGGCATGGGCCAGGAGCAGATTCAGCCCGCGCAATTCCGCGGCCTGGGTCCCGAACCTCGCGGCCGCGAGCGCCTCCGCAGACGAGTCCACACCGACCGCGATCATGGACGGGCTGACTTCCATGTCATCCTCCTGCCGGACGCGGTAGTGATCCCTCACCATGTCAGCGGACCGCGTGGGCGCGGAGGGTCAATCGGTCAAGACCTCCCGGACCAAGGTCCCCACTTGGTCGCGGGTGGCGCTGGACCAGTCACGGCAGTCTGGTCGGCCCTGCGAGGATGCTGGGTGCAGACTGCTCGCCCCTGCCCCGATGAGGTGGAAGCTCCGTGCCTGATTCGTCAGATCCAGCTCGCCCGCTGCGCGTTGCGGTCGTCGGCGCCTGGCATGTGCACGCCGGTGACTACGCCCGCCGTACCCAGGAGCACCGCGACGCCGATCTCGTCGCGGTGTGGGACGACGATGCCGAACGCGGCGCCGCTCTGGCCCACAGCTACGACGTCGATTACACCGAGGACCTGGCCGCACTGCTTGCTCGCGAGGACCTGACCGGTGTCACCATCACCACTTCGACCGTGGCGCACCGCGACGTGATGCTGCAGGCCATCGCCGCCGGCAAGCACATCTTCACCGAGAAGCTGCTGGCGCCGACGGTGTCGGAGGCCGAGGAGATCCTCACCGCGGCCCGGACCGCCGGGGTGCAGATCGTGGTCTCGCTCCCGCGCCTGCACCACGGCTACACCACCGCGATCACCGAGATGATCGATTCCGGGGCGCTCGGCCGGCTCACGTACGCCCGGGTCCGTCTCTCACACGACGGCGCCACGGCGGGCTGGCTTCCCGACCGCTTCTTCGACCCGAGCGTGGCGATCGGCGGGGCCGTGACCGACCTCGGCGCTCACCCGGTCTACCTGGTGCAGCGGATCCTCGGCCTCACCCCCGACACGGTCAGCGCCACCTACCGCTCGGTCACCGGACGGGGGGTCGAGGACCAGGCCGTGGTCAGCGCCGGCTACGCCGACGGGGCCATCGGGGTGATCGAGGCCGGCTTCGTCAGCGCCACCGGATTCACCATCGAGGTCTTCGGCACGAAGCGGAGTCTGATCTACTCCGACGCGACCGGCGACCTGCTTGTCACCGACCCGGCCGACGGGCACCCCGGCGGGCACGCGATCGGCGTCCCGGCCGACGCCGCCGACCCCTACGACCGCTGGGTCGAGGCCATCCGGACCGGCATCCGGGCCACCGACAACCTCCACCGAGCAGTCGAGCTGACCCGGCTGGTGGTCGTGGCCAACCGGGCTGCGCACGAGGGGCGCACGCTCAGCTACCCCTGACCACCCATGACGGCATCACCCAGAACGAAGGAGCCACCAGCACCATGATCAAGGTCGGACTCATCGGTGGCGGCGGCATCGCCACCGCGCACATCCGCGGCTACACCACCCACGCTGATCGAATCGGTGTCACCGCGGTCGCCGACGCCGTCGAGGAGACGGCCCGGCGACGGGCCGAAGAGCTCGACGCGCAGAGCTTCACCGACTACCGGCGGCTGCTGGAGGCCGCCGACGTCGACGCGGTCGACATCTGCTTGCCGCACCACCGGCATCGCGACGCCATCGTCGCCGCGGCCGCCGCCGGCAAGCACATCCTGTGCGAGAAGCCGCTCTGCCTCACCGAGAGCGAAGCGGTCGAGGTGACCGATGCGGTCACGTCAGCGGGAGTCACGTTGATGTGCGCCCACAACCAGCTGTTCCTGCCCGCGGTCGCCGCCGCCAAGGCCGAGCTGGACAGCGGCCGGCTCGGCCGGGTGTTCGAGGTGCGTACGACGGATTGTTTCTACAACGACTTCGATCCCTCGACGATGGGGTGGCGGGCCAGCACGGTGACCAGCGGAGGCGGGGAGCTGATCGACACCGGATACCACCCGACGTACCTGATGCTGCACCTGGCCGGCGCGCCTCCGACCGAGGCGGCGGCGATGCTGTCCACCCACCGGCTCACCTTCGCCGAAGGCGAGGACTCCGCTCAGGTGCTGGTGCGTTTCGCCAACGGTGCGATCGGCACCCTGTGGACCAGCTGGGCCTACGACCCGCCTCCGATCACCGAGAGGTTTTCGGTGGTCGCCGAGCACGGCACGCTGCACAGCGACGGCACCTCGCTGCACGTGCGGTACCGCACCGGGCGGACGAAGTCACAGGCGTACGAGCCGGTGGACACCTTCGTCGCCGAGATCGGCCACTTCGCCGATTCCTTGATCAACCACACTCCTCCGCTGCACACCGAAAAGGAAGGCGTCGAGGCGCTCGGGATGATCTTGGCCGGCTACGAGTCGGCCAGATCTGGAACCATCGTCCCGGTGATGCGCCCCCGGCAGCCCGTCCCGGCTGGAGCCGACGCGTGACCGGGCCGTTGGTGCTGCCGTACGACGGCAGCGAGCCGACCATCCACGCCGACGCCTGGCTCGCGCCCAATGCGACGGTGATCGGCAACGCCACCCTCGACGCCGGGGCCAGCGTGTTCTACGGCGCGGTCGTGCGAGCCGACATGGACCGGGTGGTCGTGGGCGCGGGCAGCAACCTCCAAGACAACGTCGTCGTCCACACCGACTACGGTTTCCCGACCTGGATCGGCAGCGGCGTCTCGGTGGGCCACGCGGCGGTGGTGCACGGCTGCACCGTGGAAGACGACTGCCTGATCGGGATGCACGCCACCGTGCTCAACGGAGCGCGCATCGGGACCGGCTCACTGATCGCCGCCGGCACGGTCGTGCTGGAGGGCACCATAGTGCCGGCGCGCTCGCTGGTGGCCGGAGTTCCCGGCAAGGTTCGTCGCGCACTGACCGACGCCGAGTTCGACCAGGTCGTGGCGAACGCCCAGATCTATCTGGATTTGTCCGGTCGGCACCGACTCATCACCGGGTGATAGGACGAAGACATGGAGTTCACTCATCTCGGCCGCAGCGGCCTGACCGTCTCCCGTCTCTGTCTGGGCACGATGAACTTCGGCCCGCAGACCCCTGAGCCGGAAGCGCACGCGATCATGGACACCGCGCACGACGTCGGCATCAACTTCTTCGATACCGCCAACGCCTACGGCGGCGATCGTAAGGGTCACACCGAGGAGATCGTGGGCAACTGGTTCGCCTCGGGTGGTGGCCGCCGCGAGCGTACGGTGATCGCCACCAAGTTGTACGGAAACATGGGCTCCTGGCCCAACGAGGGCAAGCTCTCCGCCCTCAACATCCGCCGTGCGCTGGACGCCAGCCTGCGTCGGCTGCAGACCGACTACATCGACCTCTATCAGTTCCATCACGTGGACCGAGCCACGCCGTGGGAGGAGATCTGGCAGGCCGTCGACGTGGCGGTGCAACAGGGCAAGATCCTCTACTCCGGCAGCAGCAACTTCGCCGGCTGGCACATCGCCCAGGCCCAGGCTGCCGCCGAGCGTCGGCACTACCTCGGTCTGGTCAGCGAGCAGTCGCTCTACAACCTGATGTCCCGCACCATCGAGCTGGAGGTCATCCCGGCCGCGGCGCACTACGGTCTGGGCATCATCCCCTGGTCACCGCTGCACGGCGGGCTGTTGGGCGGGGTCCTCCGCAAGGAGAACGAGGGCGTGCGTCGGGTGCAAGGCCGCGCGAAGCAGACTCTGGCGGAGCACCGCGACCAGGTGCAGGCGTATGAGAACCTGGCCGCCGAGAAGGGTGTGGAGCCGGGCGAACTCGCCCTGGCCTGGCTGCTGAGCCGGCCGGCGGTCACGGCCCCCATCATCGGCCCCCGGGTCGCCGACCAGCTGGGCAGCGCCGTCCGTGCGGTGGAACTCACCTTGGCTCCCGACACGCTGGACGAGCTGGACGCGATCTTCCCGGGCCACCGGACCGCGCCCGAGGACTACGCCTGGTAGCCGAGGCTCCGGTTCGGGACTTTTGTACCGAAAACCACAATGAGTGTTGGAGATTGGTACAAAACGCGGGCCTGAAGGCGAGTCGGGGGCGCCCCAAGAGCCGGGGGGGGCCCCGAGTTGCCACCAAAAAACACCCCGCCCCCTAACGGCGCGGGCG
>JAKDLH010000220.1 GCA_030452945.1 Microlunatus sp.
CGACGGCATAGTGCTGGAGCAAACCGAGCAGGTCGTTGGTGAGGGCCATAATCGTGGCCTGGTCGAGATCGGCCGGCAGCCCGAGTTTGGTTCGCATGCCGTCGGCATAGACGTGTTGGTACTGCTCGGTGAATCCGTGCAGGGCTTCGACGGCCAACGCCACAGCCCTTTCTTGGTCCGGGTCGATGAGTGGTAGCAGCGTTTCGGCTAGGCGCGCCAGGTTCCATTGGGCGACCAACGGCTGGTTGCCGTAGGCGTAACGACCCTGGGTGTCGATCGAGCTGTAGACGGTTGCGGAGTCGAAGGCGTCCATGAACGCGCACGGTCCGTAGTCGATCGTCTCACCGGAGATCGTCATATTGTCGGTGTTCATCACCCCGTGCACGAACCCGACGAGCATCCAGTGCGCCACCAGCGATGCTTGGGTCGAGATCACCGCCTCCAACAAGGTGAGGTAGGGACGGCCCGTAGCGGCCGCATCCGGGTAGTGACGCGTGATCGCGTGATCGGCAAGGCGACGCAGCAAATCGGCGTTGCCGGTGCCGGCGGCGTACTGGAAACTGCCGACCCTCAGATGACTGCTGGCGACCCGGGCCAACACCGCACCCGGCAGCACAGTCTCGCGGTGCACCGAACGCCCGGTGGCGACGACGGCCAGCGAGCGGGTGGTCGGAATGGCGAGGGCGTGCATCGCCTCGCTCACCAGGTATTCGCGCAGCATCGGACCGACCGCGGCCAGCCCGTCGCCGCCACGGGCGAACGGGGTCTGCCCGGAGCCTTTGAGATGGAGATCACGCAGGTCGCCGTCGGCCGCGTTCAGTTCCCCGAGCAGGAGGGCCCGACCATCACCCAGCCGCGGACTGTAACCGCCGAACTGGTGACCGGCGTAGGCCTGCGCGACCGGTGTGGCTTCGGCGGGCACCAGGTTCCCGACGAGCAGCCGTATACCCTCAGCGCTACGGAGCCAGTCCGGGTCCAGACCCAGCTCAGTCGCCAACGATTCGTTGATCACCAACGCCCACGGGTCGCGAACCTCAGCCGCGCGCCACGAGATGGCCATCTCCGGGAGCTCACGGGCGAATCGATTATCCAGACAAATAGTCCGAGACAGGGCAGCAGACACAGATATCACCTTATGCATCGTCGATAGTTCGAGGGAGGGTGGAGGATTCGTGTCGTCATCGCGGCGCCGGCTCCGGCCTACCGGACTCGATGGCTGGCGTGGTGGGGGGATGGGGCGGGCCGTCAGCTCACTGCGTGACAATCCCCGGTTCCGTCTGCTGTGGGCGTCGAACCTGTTCTTCTTCGGTGGGGTCTGGACGCAGACGCTGGTGTTGGGCTGGCTGATCTACGAAACGACACACTCAGACTTTCTGGTGGCGGTGTTCACCGCCGTTCGGCTCGCGCCGATGCTGCTTGGGCCGTACTCGGGTGTGTTCGCTGACCGCCACGATCGGGTACGGCTGTTGATCGTCGCCTCAGCCTGGCCGTTGGTCGCGGTGAGCGTGATCGCCAGCCTGATCTCGTTGGACCTGGCTCCGTACTGGGCGCTCATCGTGGCTGGCGGTGTGATCGGGATCGCTGAATCCCCGTCCAGACCGGCGCGCTCGTCGCTGGTGTTGGACTTGGTGGGACGCGGCAATCTGAGCAACGCCAATGCTCTCAACGCGATGGCGATGAGTGTGACTCAGGTGATCGGGCCGGCAATCGGCGGTTTGCTGATCAGCTGGCTGGGCGCGGCCGCCGCGCTGTGGATCTCCACCGCCTGGTACGCGATCTCGTTGAGCACCCTGCTGCCGTTGCGCGGCTCCCATCAGCTCGTGCGCCGGCCGACCGGGTCGGCGACGCGGATGATGCGCAGCGGGCTCCACGCGATCGTACGCAACCGACTCGCCCGCACCGTCTTGCTGATCACCTTGGCCGCCAACATCTTCCTGTGGCCGATCTTTCAGGGGTTCATGCCGGTGTTCGCCAAGGACTCCCTCGGACTGGACGCGGCCGGACTGGGCTGGCTGCTCACCTGCAGCGGCGTTGGCGGCCTGCTGGGGTCACTGTGCATCGCTTTTCTGGGCGACTTCCGGTTCAAGGGTGGGCTGTTCGTCCTGGGCACGATCACCTGGGCCGGGTTGTGGGCGGGGTTCGCGTTGTCGCACGACGTCGTGGTCTCGTTCGTCCTGATGGGCATGATCGGATTGACCGGCTCCGCGTTCGGTGTGTTGCAGATCACGTTGACGTTGATGACGACCGAGCCGGAGATACACGGCAGGGCCCTCGGTCTGCTGGAGTTCGCGATCGGCATCATGCCGATTTCCGCCCTGGTGCTGGGCGTGTTCGCCGAGCGGTTCGGTGTGGACCGCACGACCTTCGTCAGCGCGCTGGCCCTGGTGCTGGTCATGTCGGTTCTCGCCGTCCGGACCCTCGACCTCGTCCGGTACAGCGGCCGCCAGGACCATCTTCGGTGAACGGGGTACGGGACACCTCGATCGAGACGTACGGATCGGGATTCATCGGGTCTCCTGGGCGGCGGCGAACGGCAGAACCCGTTCGAGCGGCAGGCCCAGGTCCGACAGGCGTCGCGGGTCCACCGGTCCAGAGTCGAGCAGGGCTTTGATCTGGTCTTCCGCGTCCCAGATGTTGAGGTTCATCCCGGCCAGCACCTTGCCCGTCGGGGACAGCCAGAACGCGAGCAGCTCCCGGGTGGCGCGATCGCCCCGGATGACGACCGTGGGTTCGACGCCGGGCGGGACGTAGCCGTGGTACTCCATCGCGAGGTCGTACTGGTCGGTGTAGAAGTACGGTTGCTGGCTATAGGGCGTCAAGGTGCCGGTGACGGTGGCCGCCACGGCAGCCGGCTGATTCAAGGCGTTGGCCCAGTGCTCCACCCGGACCCGACCGAGCCTCGGATGCGCCTGGGCGGCGATGTCACCCACCGCGTAGATGTCCGGGTCGGTCGTGCGCAAGTACTGGTCGACCAGGACCCCGTTGTCCACCTCCAGGCCGGCCTCGCGCGCGAGGTCGACGTTCGGCTGCGCACCGACCCCGACGACTACCAGGTCCGCCGGTAGCCGGGTGCCATCGCCGAGGGTGACGCCGGTCGCTCGCCCGCCGTCGACCTCGATGCCGGCCACGCTCGCTTCGAAGTGGAACCTCACCCCATGTTCGCCGTGCAGGTCGGCGAACATCTGCGCGAGGTCGGCGCCCAGGACCCGCAGCAGGGGCAGCGGCGCAACCTCGACCACATCGACCTCCACTCCGCGTTGGCGTGCGTTGGCCGCAACCTCCAGTCCGATCCACCCGGCACCGATCAGCACGATGCGCCGAGCCTGGTCCAGTCCCGCGCGGAGGGCGTCGCTGTCGTCGACGTCACGCAGATACAGCACGCCGCCGGCGTCGCTGCCGGGGAGGTGGAGGCGCCGAGCCCGCGATCCGGTGGCCAGGACGAGCTGGTCGTAGCCGAGGCGGGTACCGTCCCGCAGCACGACCTCGTGCGCATCCCGGTCGAGCTGGGTGGCGGGTTCGCCCAGACGCAGATCGACGTCGTGGTCGACGTACCACGACAGGTCGTGGACGGCCAAAGACGCCCGGTCGGCGGTGCCGGCCAGATAGTCCTTTGACAGGGGCGGCCGCTCATACGGCAGATGGCTTTCCGCGCCGACGAGCACGATCGAGCCGGGGTAGCCGCAATGGCGCAGTTCATCTGCCATCTTGGCCCCGCCAAGCCCGCCGCCGACGATCACGAATCTCGAATCCTTCATCACATTTTCCGATCTGTATCAGGCTCGGGCCGTCGTGGCCCGCGCATACGTTGGTGCTTTGCTTTCGTCGATCAGGGTGGAGGTCACGGTGCTCGACCCGGTCGCGTGCACGCCGCGCAGTGTCATGCACGAATGCTCGGCGGCGATCACGACTCCCACGGCCCGTGGTGACAGATGCTCCTGCAGCCAGTCCGCGACCTGCTTGGTGAGGCGCTCTTGGGTCTGCGGACGGCAGGCGAAGAGCTCCACCACCCGGGCCAGCTTGGACAGTCCGAGGATGCGCTGCGCAGGCAGGTAGCCGACGTGGGCCACGCCGGTGAACGGGAGCAGGTGGTGTTCACACACCGACCGGAACGGGATATCGCGAGCTAGGACAAGCTCGTCGTACCCTTCATCGTTGGGGAACGTGGTCAACTCGAACGGCCGAGGTGTGAGCATCTCAGCCCACGCCCGAGCCATCCGCCGGGGTGTCTTGGCCAGACCCGGCGCATCGGTGGCGATACCCAGGGCCTGCAAGAACATGACTGCTGCCTGCTCGGCTCGGTCCAGGTCGGGCCCGAGATCGTGCCGGATCAGCGGGAGCGCGGTGACGTTATCCATGACCAAATCCGTTCAGTTCTGACCTGGTGCGAGCGCCGCCGACCCGGTCCCAGGACGGTCGTAGGTCGTGGCGAGCGACGCCAGGGCCAGTGCGCCGACCAGCAACCCGACGTCACGCAGCGCGATGTCGTAGAAGCCGGAGTAGGTCAACAGGGTGACGATGATGCCCGCCAGCCACGCCGCGACGACGTAAGCGCCGTAACGTGGCCTGACCGCGACTGCGACTGCAGCCACGATCTCCACCGCCCCCACCACGTACATCGCGGTCTGGGCCGAGAACGGCAGCAGATCCACGATCCACGGGGCCAGGTAGCCCGGCCAGTCGGTGTTCAGCACCTTGGCGAACTTGTCGATCCCCATCAGCAGCGGGAGGACGACATATCCGGCACGCAACGCCGCGAACGCCGCGTACGCAGGCTCGGTGCGGGCGCGGTGGATCACAGCGGCCAGCCCCCAGACCGGTTGGGGGATATGAACGGTACTCATTGCGCAGTCCTCTCTAACAAGAAGTTCTATTATCGCTAGAGTTCCGCAGTTGAGCGTCTTTGTCAACCCCGATTAGTGATAGAGTTTCTGGTGTGAAGAAGAGACGGAACCACGCCGGTTTGGAGGCCCTGCCGCAGCTGAGCAACCTGGTGGACCCGGTGCGGCGCCGACTGTACGAGTACGTCGTCGCACAGGCCGTTCCGGTCACGCGAGAAGGTGCCGCCGCGGCCACGGGGGTGGCTCGACCGCTCGTCGCGTACCACCTCGACAAGCTCACCGACGCGGGGCTGATCGAGGCGGGATACGCGCGGCCGGAAGGGCGCCGGGGCGGCCCCGGGGCGGGTCGACCCGCCAAGCACTACACGCGGGCCGGCCAGGAGTTGACGGTCACGGTGCCCGCCCGCAGCTACCTGCTGATGGCCGACCTGTTGGCCGCCGCCGTGGAATCGGACCAGTCCGGATCGGTGCATGCCGCGGCCACCCGCCTCGCTCGCCAGGTCGGTCGAGCCGCCGGCGCGGACGCCGGCGTGGACCTGGACGCGGCTCTACAGGATCTCGGCTACGAGCCGGCCCGCACGCAGGACGGGGACATCGAAATGCGCAACTGTCCCTTCCATCAACTCTCTCAGACTCACACGGATCTGGTCTGCTCGCTCAACCTCGATCTCATCAACGGCCTGCTCGAAGCCGCTGCGGAGCCCGTCGACAGAGCGGAACGGTGCCCGCAGGAAGGTCGCTGTTGCGTCGTCATTCACCCTCCCGCGCCGCGCTGAACCGCGACGACTGATCGCACTGCCTTTTACGGCAGGGTGGCGATTCCCTTCGGCAGGAATCGCTGCCCCAACACCCGCTCCGAGACCCCGGTCCGATCCAGGTACGGGGTGATGCCGCCGAGATGGAACGGCCAACCGGCGCCCAGGATCAGGCAGAGATCGATGTCTTCTGCCGCCGAGACGACGCCGTCTTCGAGCATCCGGTGGATCTCATCGGCCAGGCCGTCCTCGACCCGGCGTAGGATCTCCTCACCGGTCATCGGGCTCTTCCCGCCGGCGACGATCTTCTCGGCCTTCTTGT
>JAKDLH010000221.1 GCA_030452945.1 Microlunatus sp.
AGCGGCCTATCTGGGCAACACGCCGGCGGTGGCCAAGAGTTCCTACGTCGACCCGCGGGTGATCGACCTGTTCACCGACGGCGTGACGATATCGCCGCGGCTGGCCTCGCTGGACGGCGATCTGTCCGACGGCACCACTCACGGCAAGATCGAGCGGGCGGTGCTGAACATGCTTCGGATCTGAGAGACGGACCTCGCGGACGGACGAAACCCTGCGCTTCCGGCCCGACCCTTAGTTGCGAATTTTGACCACCCGGCCGTAACTCGCGGCCCCTCCAGTTCGACGGACCACCAGATCTGAGCAGCCGGCCGAAATCCACGCCCCTCCAGTTCAGGGTCAGGACGCGGCACGATGAATCCATGACCAAACAACCCCGCGGGTTCGCGTACAGGCTCGTGGGCCAGGATGTGGTGATCACCCATCACGGTCGCCGCGCGACCACGCTCCGGGGTGCCGCCGCTGACCAGTTCGAGGCAGCCGTGGAGAACCACGACCCCCAAGAGCTCATGGCCCGTCGGACCGGCAACTACAAACACGGTAACGAGCGCAGCGCCAAGAACCATCCGCGCAGCCAGAGACGTTGACCCGTCGGGACCGCGCACGAGAGGAATCCCGGGGACGATGACCATGGCATCGGGTCTCGGGACCCGTCGAGCGCCTTGACCTCACGACCTCGGCGTCATGGTCAATCGTCCAGATCGTTCGCGGCGGCCACGTCGGCGACGTAGCCGGCCCGACAGTGGGCGATGGCGGCCAGGGCTTGGTCGGTGTCGGCGGCCGGGATCCCTCGTCGGCTGTGGGCGTACCGGACGAAGGGCACCAGCAAATCGGGGAGTGCCAGCACCGCGTCGGCATCCTCGTGCAAGCGCGTTGCCCACAGGTAGCTCAGACCCATCTGCAACCTGACCGCACTCAGCAAGAGCGGATCGGCGAATGTCTCCTGGGCCAACACGTGCAACGCGTCGACCAGGACGGCGTGCTCCTCCGGCCGGCCGATGATCTGCCGGCCCGCCTCGGTCTGGGCGAACTCACCGACCACGGCCTCGATCTCGTCGCGGTTCCGGATTTGCGGGTGCCAGCCCTCGCCCCCGGACGGACACCGCCCGATCGCCCACTCCATCAGCGGCCGAGCGTGAGGCCAGCTGTCGGAGGTGAACGGCGGAACCCACGTACGACCCTCCTCGATCGCACCGGAAAGCCACGCTCGGGCGTCGGCCGGGGCGAGATCGCGGCTCTGCATCCCGGCCTCGTCGGACCCGAGGAACGCTTGTTGGAACGTGGGCAGCGGATCGGGGATCGCGAACCCGTCCTTCAGCGCGCCTCGGCTGTCGAGGTCGACCAACCCGACCACGGACAGGTCCGCCTCGCCGAGTCGGAGCGAGACCACGACGTCGGATCCGTCCTGCAGAGGGTCGGTGGTCTGCCAGGCGGCGACGATCTCGGCGTGCTCGACCGCGGCCAACCAGGCCGGCAGCGCGTCGGGAGCCAGGTTGTTTCGCACCTCGACCCGCAATCGCTGGTCCGGCAGCAGCTGGGCGGCTGCCCAGGCCAGGAGCTGCAATCGGTCATCGCCCGCGAGGAACATCCGGACGAATTCGGCCGGGGACGGCAGCTCCGACGGCTCGGTGGCCACGCCGGTCTCGAGTCCGGCCACCAGGGAGCTGGCCAGCATCAGGATGTGAATCGGGTGCTTCGAGGCCAGTGCGCTCTCGATCTCCTGTTGGAGTTCGGGCGTGGCCTGGAAGTCCGGCTCGGCGGCGGCTTCGGCGTCCCGTCTGCGTGGGTCCCCGCTCTGCCCGTGCCGGGAGGAGTGCTTGCGCTTGTCCATGAGCGGAGGATTGCAGACCTACCAAGCCGCGATCGTTGTGGGTCACGCCGGACGTACGCGGACTCGTGCGCCAGCACGATCAGCCGGCCCGGCCCCCGATTTGTCGCTCGGGTTGCAGGTTGTCGCTCGATCTGCGGGTAGAGCGACAACCTCAAACCCGAGCGACAAGGTGGAATCACGGCGAATCCGGGCCAGATTCCGAATGGTCGTAGTCGTGATGGTGGGAGTGGTTGCCGTGCTTCTTGTGCTTCTTGCCCTTCTTGCCGTGCTTCTTCTTCTTGCCCTTCTTTTTCTTTTTCGGATGGGCGGTACGGTCCGCGTCCCGCAGGATGACCTCCAGTCCCTCGGTGGGCTCGTCGGTTTCCGCTTCCTCGCGATCCAGCTCATCAGGATGGACATCCATCGACCGGGAGATGACGACCTCGTCAGCGGCGTCCGGCAAGTCGTCGTCGTCGAACGAGTCTTTAGCCGGCGTGCGGTCCCGACTCAAACGGCCGGCCCCGGTGGGAACTCCGTCATCGTCGCCGAACCTCGGTCTCGGCCCGACCGGCCCGACCGGCTCGACCGGCCCGACCGACTCGACGCGCTCGGTTGCTCGGATCGCGGGCGGCGCGTCGACAGTCGAATGGTCGGCCTCGACCAGTGGCCGCGGCGCCAACGAGACGGCTGGCTCCGGCTTCGGCGGCTTCAGTCCGTGATCACGCCGGGCCGCGCGTACGCCCTGAGTGATGCTGTGCCACAGGTGGTCCTCGCCGATTGATGCCCGCACACCAGTGTTGCCGAGCAAGGTCCGTACCCGGAATCGAACTCGCACCAAGTACAGGTCGATCCCCCGGGCCCGCAACCGCTCCAGCAGAAGCGCGAGCATGTCGGCGCTGGTGATCTCCAGTTGGTCGGTGCTCTCCAGGTCGAGGACCAGCGCCTTGGTGTCGGGGAAGTCGTCGACGATCTCCTGGATACGCTCCTTGACTCGGGCGGCGTTCACCCAGAACAGGGACTCGTTCACCCGTAACACCAACACCCCGGGCACCGTCGTCCGCTCGGCGTGGTTCTCCAAGGCTCCCCACGCCGCCTTCTCCCCGGGCACCTTGCCCATCACGTCCACGCTGACCCGACTGGACCGGTAGACCAAGCCGAGAATGGCCCAGCCGATCGCGATCAGCAGGCCGATCAGCGGGCCGGCGATCAGGACGCCGATCACCGCCACGCAGGCGGACAGGAAGTCGACTCGGCGCGACTGTCGATAGCGTCGCATCGCCGGCAGGTCGATCAGTCCCCAGACCGCGTGCACCACGATGGCGCTCAGCACGGCCGTCGGGAGCAGCCCGACGGCCGGGGCGAAGAACGCGATCGCCAGCAACGACAGCACCGCCGCCGCCAGGCCCGCCATCTGGCTGCGGCCTCGGGCGCGGTCCAAAGCCGCCGTCTTCGACAGGCTGCCGGCCACCCCCAGACCACCTACCAGCCCCGAAGCCAGGTTGCTCGCTCCGGCTGCCAGCAGCTCCTGGTCGGTACGGATGCGGTAGCCGCGACGGACCGCGAAGAGCCGGGCGGCACTGAGACCTTCGGCCAACCCGACGAACGCCAGGGCCGCACCGGCCGTGGCGACGTCGACCAGACGGTCCAGCGGGACCAGCGGGAAGTGTGGCGCAGGAAGGCCCGCCGGCACGAAACCGACTACCGGCACGCCCAGTCCCGCGAGATCGAAGACCCGCGAGGCCAGCAGACCGAGCACGAGCACGACCAGGGACCAGGGCACCTGGCGGAGCAGCCGAGAGCCGACGAACAGCACCACCAGCGAGATCAGGGCGAGGCTCGCGGTCAACACATCAACCTGGCCCAGACCGGCGAGCAGTCCTCGGATGCGGCCGAGCACGTCACGGGGGCCCACTACGATGCCCAGCAGGTTCGGCAACTCACCCACGATGACCAGGAGCGTGAGTCCCATTACGAATCCGGTGATGATCGGTTTGGACAGGAACTCCGCGACCCAGCCGATCCGCAGCCGGGCTGCGATCAGCAGAAAGATCCCGGCCCACAGAGCCGCCGCAGCGGTGAAGAGAACAGCCTGAGCCACGTCGGTCGGTTGGAGCGCGACGACGAGTGCGCCCGACATCACCGACACCGTCGACACCGGACCGATGATCAGCTGCCGGGAGCTGCCGAAGATCGCGTACGCGATCAGAGCGACCGGCACCGCGTACAGCCCGACTTCGACCGGCACACCGGCGATGGCGGCATAGCCGAGCGACTGGGGGACGGCCAAGGCGGCGACGACGGCCCCGGCCAACAGGTCGGGCCGCAGCCGCCGCCGGTCGTATCTCGGCAGCCAATCCAGGATCGGAACGATCCGTTTCAAGCGGGCACGGCCGGTGGGCGCGGCCGTCGCCCCGCTCACCCGATCGTCCCGTGACCCTCGATGTGCGGAATGGCCGACACCGGCTGCCGCAGGTCGTCCATGCTCGGAACCTCAGCGTCCACGTCGGAGGCCTTCATCGCCTTGGACATCGCCCAGGCGATCCAACCCAGCAGGACGAACAGCACGGACCCGATCGCTACCACGGACGCGATGCCGGGCAGTTGGGTGAGCTCGAACATGATCCAGGCGAGCACGATCGTCGCGGGAATGGTGACCACCCACGCGATGACCATCTCCCGGACCACCTTGACGTTGATGCCCTGACCGGAGGACACGCCGGAGCCGGTCACCGACGACGCCGCGGCGTGGGTGGTGGAGATCGGGATACCGAGACCGGTCGCACCGAAGATGGCGGTCACCGCCCCGACATTAGCGGCTAGCCCGGAACTGGGCCGCAGTGAGGTGATCTTCAGTCCCATCGTCTCGATGATCTTCCAGCCGCCCCAGATGGTGCCGATCGCGATCGCGGAGTAGGCCAGCAAGGGGATCCACCAGTCGATCTGCAGATTCCCGTCGGGTCTCAGCGCGATGTAGCCGCCGGCGTACAGCAGAGCCGCCATGATGCCCATCGTCTTCTGGGCGTCGTTGGCACCGTGTCCGAAGGAGACCGCCGCCGCCGACACCAGCTGCAAACCACGGAACGCCTTGGCGCCCTCGGTGATGTGCCAGCGACGCTGGATCCGGGCCAGCAGGGCCATCGCCAAGAACGCGACCGTGAACGCCACCACCGGGGAGGCGACGATCGCCACCACCGCGGTCCGGACCACGACCCAGTTGATGGCCGCCAGGCCGCCGGCCGCGAGACCCGCGCCGACCAGGCCGCCGATGATGGCGTGGCTGGAGGAGGACGGCATCCCGAAGAACCAGGTCAGGTAGTTCCAGGTGATCGCCGCGATCAGCGCAGCGAAGACGACCGCGACCCCCTCGGAGTCGTGGTGCACGACTTTGGCCACGGTGTTCGCGACCGCCGTGCCGACGACGAAGAACGCGGAGAAATTGAAGAACGCCGAGAACCACGGTGCCCACCGGGCTGGCAGGGCGCGGGTCGCGACCACGGTCGCTACTGAGTTGGCTGCGTCGTGAAAGCCGTTGGTGAAGTCGAACAGGAGCGCGAGCGCGATAACGGCGATGATGGAGATGAGCAGCCAGTCCATGGGGTCCCCTAGTGTCGGCCTTGACACTCTTATCCTGAGGGGTACACTTCGGCCGCGCCCGGGTCTTTAGTCTCTACCCGGTCATCCGTTGGTCATCAGCCGGTCGGCCGGCGCCTACCGTCGCTGGGCGCGGGGGCGTACTCGGTGTCAAGACCTCGTCCGCCCACCCGTGACCCGGAGAACGTCGGGGGACCGCGGGCTTCGACCGCGTGGTCAGAACTCGTGGCTTGGATGCCGGCGCACCCCCCGAATCTTGGCCGCATGGTCAGAAATCGTGGCTCGGATGCCGGCGCACCCCCCAAATCTTGACCGCATGGTAGGTGCAGATCTTGATGTGGTCGGCGCCGGCATCACCGCCCATCCGTGGACCGCACTGGAGCGAGAAGCCGACGACGTCGACGCCTGAAGCAGAGTCCCGGTCCGCACCTGGATGTGGCCGGCGCGCAGACTCCGACCACCGCGACCCGGGCCTGGTCCCGCGCCAGCGCGAGCGCGTGCCGC
>JAKDLH010000222.1 GCA_030452945.1 Microlunatus sp.
TCCCCGTCCGAATCGACCTGACCGAGGTCGAGAAGGCCACCAGCGACACCAACAAGCTGTGGCACACCATCTCGCGCGTCGGCGACCGTCACGACGCGGAGGCCGCACATCAGCTCGAGGAGCCGCTGGAACCGCTTGCGGGCCTCGACGACCCTGTCGAGACCGACGCCGAGCCCTTCGACGCTGGCACCGATCAGGAGCCGCTGCGATGACCACGACCAGCAACCGACGCCCCGACCCTGGTGGCATGGGCACGGAGGCCATCCTCCTGCTGATCGGCGTCCTCATCGTGGTGATCGGCGGCGGCACGCTGTACGCGGCCGTCCGGCTCGGGCACCAGATTGACGGCAGTGCCGAAGGCCTGCCGTCCGACCCGTACGAGCTGATCTTCGGCCTGTTCAGCGGCAAGGTGTCTTGGCCGGCGGCCGGGGCCTGGATTCTCGCCGCGGCCGCCGTGCTCGTGCTGGCCCTGGTGCTGCTGTTCGTGCTGGCCTGGAGGAAGGGCCGTAAGAAGGCATCCCGGGTTGACCGGGCCGCCTCGGTGATGGGCAGCGGCCGCGACATCGAGCCGCTGAGCAGGCGCAACGCTGCGGCCGCAGCAACTCGGTGGAGCATCAGCGCGGCCGCGGTTGGCGTGCCGCTCGGCTGCACCGTCCGCGACGGACAGCCTCTGGTCAGTTCCTGGGAGGACATGCTCCTGCTAATCGCCGGGCCGCGGACGATGAAGACCACCTCGTTCGCCGTCCCCGCGATCCTGGAGGCACCGGGCGCCGTCATGGTGACATCGAACAAGCGTGACGTCGCCGACGCGACCCGCGAGGTCCGGGCCGAACGCGGACCGGTCTGGGTGTTCGATCCCCAGCAGATCGTCGGGGAGGAGCCCACCTGGTGGTGGAACCCGCTCAGTTACGTCACCGACGAGACCAAGGCAGCGAACCTGGCCGAACATTTTGCGGCCGGCTCCCGCGAGCAGGGAGCCCGGACCGATCCCCACTTCGAGGAGAACGGCCAGGACCTGCTGGCCGGCGCCCTCCTCGCCGCAGCGCTTGACGGCCGGCCCATCACCGACGTCTACACGTGGCTGACTCGTCCCTCCGACACCACGCCAGCAGAGATCGTGCGGCAGCACGGCTACGCGCTCATCGCTGACCAGTTCGAGGGCATGGTCTTGGCACCCGACAAGGAGCGGGGCAGCATCTTCTCCACCGCCCGGCGGATGGCGTCCTGCCTGACCTTTGGCAGCGTGCACCCCTGGGTCACACCTCGCAACGGCGGCTACGACAGCAGACCCCAGTTCGACCCGGCGGAGTTCGTCCGCAGCGGCGGCACGCTCTACTCGCTGTCCAAGGAGGGCAAGGGAACCTCCGGCCCGCTCGTCACCGCCCTCACGGTCGCGGTCGTCGAGGCCGGCGAGGAGCTGGCCAAACAGTCAGCGTTCGGTCGGCTATCTGTGCCGATGCTGGGTGTGCTCGACGAGGCAGCGAACGTGTGCCGCTGGCGTGAGCTACCCAACCTGTACAGCCATTACGGCTCCCGCGGAATCGTGCTGATGACGATCCTCCAGTCCTGGTCCCAGGGCGTCGATGTGTGGGGCGAATCCGGCATGAACAAGCTGTTCTCCGCTGCCAACGTGTTCATCTACGGTGGCGGTGTCCGCGAGGAGCGGTTCCTGGAATCGCTGTCCAAGATCATCGGGGACTACGACCGGGTAGCAAGCTCCACCTCCACCGGCCACGGCCACCGCACCGTGTCACGTCAGCTCGTCCGGCACCGCATCCTCGACGTCGACGAGCTGGCCGCGTTGCCGAAGGGCCGAGCGATCGTCCTCGCCTCTGGCGCCCGTCCAACGCTGATCCGGACCCAACCATGGATGACCGGTCCACACGCCGAAGCGGTGAAGGCATCAATCGCCGTGCACGATCCGCAGGCGTCACGCACACTCGACGAAGTGCAGACCGAACTCGCCCAGGTGGCCACGGCCGACCGCAGCCGAGGAGCTGATGCCCTGTGACGGCCTACGACTTCGATTCTGACGACGTGGAGCCCTTCGATGACGAGGCCACCTCTACGATCGACGACCCACCCGAGCGCGACGAGAGTCCGGTCGCCGCTGCGGGTGATCCGCTGTTCGGCGGACTCGACATCGGCGCCCTGGCCGCCCAGCTGGTGGAGCCAGCCGTACAGAAGGCGATCCGCAAGCAGGTCGACACCCTCGCCGCTGAGGCGGTCACCGCGGCGCTCACGCCCGAGGTCTTGGACCAGCTGCGCGCTGAGGCCGAAGAGGCTGCGCAAACTGTTGTCCGCGGCCCCGAGCAAAGTCAGCCTGATGCCGGCGAAGTGGAGGCTCCACTGCCGGCCGCGGGTGATGAGGAGGCCCCGCCGCCGTACTACGGAAGCACGAACGAGTTCGTGCGGGACTACCTGCGGCACGTGTACAAGCGCAGGATCAACGGGCAGAGCACCTTCTGGTCGCCGCGGTGGTGGACGTCAGCCGAGGCCACAGCGCGGCTGGAGGCGCTGTGGCGGGCATGGGAGCATCTGCGCCTCGACCCCTCGACCGGCCCCTCGGTGTGGTGGCGTGACCATGCCGACCCGCACATGAGCGTCCTGCTGAGCAGCGCCGGTCCGTTCTCCAAGGAGATCGACGTCAAGGCGACGATCCTGGAGCCGCTGCCCCACGAGGAGCCACACCCGAGGGGCTGTTCCCCGACGTGCGCGAGGTCTCGTAGTTGACCGTACGAGGCTGCCGTCGTCGTCACGAGTTGATCAGCGACCACTGGTTAGTGACCACTGTCGAGCCGAGGCAACCAGGGCTTACCAGCCCCAGCCGCCGTCGCCGCCGCCACCATCGCCGGAGCTACCGTCATTCATGCACGGCCCCCACGTCCAGGAACCCTCTTCGTTCTCGCTCGCCCCGTAGCCCGACTCTGAGGGAATCGACCAGGTCACTTGCCCACCCGCGCAAACCTTCTGCATCCCGTCAACCATCGCGGTCCACCGCGTCAACTCTCGTACGTCACCAGCCTCGTTGACGATGCCTTGGGACGGCTGATCCTGGTTCCATACCGAGGCGGTCACCCAGGTGTCGTTTGCCGCCCCGGTCGCTCCTCGGATGACTTGGCGACCGCCGGTCGCCATCGAAATCCTTGCCCAGGCTGCCTTGCAGGAGGGCGAATACCGCAACTCCAGGCTTGCTGTCCCGTCGATCCACTTCTGCCCGACTGTGGCAGCGTCTCCGTCGCATAGACCGGCAGGGTCACGACCGACACAGTTTGGTCCGTAGCAACCGCCCGTTGCGGTGAAGTCATCAGCTTGTGCGGGCGTCTGCGAGAGCCCAGCAACCACGAGAGCCAGCCCAGCGGCAGCCGCGGCCAAGGTAGTCAATCGAGCGCGGTTGGGGCGCAATGAGGAAGTGGTCATCAGAGCCTCCAGGGATCGGGGAAACGCCGTTCGGCGAGGCCTCTTCGCACGCCCTCAGCTCGATGCTCATTCTACCTAGCGAGCGGGCTGGCTTCCTAGGCCACTGCTCAATGAATCGTACACGCGTTCGCCTACGCTAGGAAAGGTGGGGCAGCGCAAGATCGACCGTGAGTGGCCCCAGCCGCGCAACACTCGGCATGTGTGGGTCATCGGGGAGGACGAGTCCGGCTTATTGCACCGGGTGGCGCTTTCACGCCGTTCGGGGCCGAGCGTCAACGCGGAGGCAGGATCGGTAGCGATCGCTTCGCCGCAGACTGACCCTGCTGCGAACAGTCCCCAGACTAGGTCGCATGCGACGGCATCGTTCATCAGATGCACGATCCAGTCGTCTGGCTGACGTGGGGATGCGACGAAAGGATCGAACATGGCCACGGCCTCGGCGGTCGCGGCACGCGTGGTTGGTCCGCCCCGGAACTCATGAAGGACCCGTCCAAGCGCTCGTCATCGCGTGGGAGCGACGAAGCCGAGAGTGGGTTGCCTTTGTGATCTGGGTCTCCGATGAGGGACAGATCATCCAGGAGTGGGTCCCAGCCAATCGCCTCGGGCCTGTGCCCGTGCTAGAGCGTCAGATCCCGGGCAACCCAAACTACTTCCCAGGTTGGCGATCACCGTGAGATGTCGGCCAGAGCCTCAACAGGCGCATCCCTGCCCGATCGGACGTCGCCAGTGGAACACGACACCGGCCGGGCAAGTCGCGCGTCGCTACTGGGTGCGCTGTACGCGCGGTGGTGTCCAGGTGCCGTCGAGGATGGCCTGTTCGGGCCAGTAGGCGCGGATGTAGAGGGAGAACTCCTCTGGCGGCGCGGGCAGCCAGTTCGTCTCCGGTGCGTCGGTGGGCGGCTGGTTGCTCACGTACAGGATCAGGGAGCCGTCGTCGCCGTACTGCAGGTCCGGGTTCTTCGTGCCCAACGAGTAGCGGCCCAGGTCGTTCTCGAAGTAGAAGTGGTGCTTGTTGTAGAGGGTCAGTGAGAAGAACCCGTTGACCGGCGGCAGCTCCCCCGCGGCGAAAGTGACCGTGTACGTGTGGGCGCCATCGAGCTGGTTCCCGTCGATATCGGTGTCGGTGAAGATGTACTTCGTCTCCTGCGGGGCGTTCTCGAACATGTTCGACCGGGCCAGCGCGGTGCGGGTCAGGTAGTCGGTGCCGAACGCGGAATTGTTCGTCGGTGAATACCAGTTGTTGCCGGCGGCCGGGCCGTTGAACTCCCACCGCAGCAACGGTGTGATCACCTGCTCCTCGGTCTCCACGGCGGACTCCACCAGCGCCGCCTTCACCTCCGGCGACTCGGCGGCCGCGGCCACCAGCGTCCGGAACTGCCCGTAGAGCGCTTCCTCGCCTGGCAGCGGTGGCACCGTCTCCAGCACCTCGGGTAGCTGGTCCCAGAACAGGTTCGGGTCGACCCAGCGGATCTCGGCGCTACCGGCGGCCTCCGGGACCGGGAAGTTCGGCACGTTGGCCCAGTCGTAGGTCTGCATGGTGCCGTCGAACTGGTCCAGGGGGTAGATGTTGAGCTGCTGGATCAGGTCCGCGATCGCGGCACGATCCTCTGGGGTGTCTTCGATGAACACCCGAGGGCAGAACGCGGCCAGGGCGGTGGAGGATCGGAAGCTGCCGGTGATCCCGTCGGGCAGGGTGCCGTCCCAGTTCGGTCCGACCACGGCGTAGAAGCCGGGCTTCGTGCCGTACTGCTTGCCGAGCTGGGCGAAGGAGTCGGTGCGGTGATCCCAGGCGGCGGCGACCCAGAACCGGTCGCCGAAGTCGGGGATCTGGAACACCGCCGGCTGCTCATCGAGGCTGCCGAAGCCGAACCCGTACAGCACGTCCTGGTTGGTGCAGGCCACGAACCGTTGGCTGGGTGCGATGTAGTCGGTCATCATGCAGACCCCACCGACCGGGGCATTCGGTAGCACCCCGCCCCGCAGACCGGGCTCGGGCACCGAGGTCAGTCCGGTTCGTCGGTTGATCATCGAGACCATCGGCCAACCCCACACGTAGGCGAACCGACCCGCCGCCTTGACATAGGCCTCCGGCATCCGTGACCCAGCTACCGGCCCAGCAACCTCAATCGACATCGAACACACCTCTCCTGGCTTCGGCTCTCAGACACGTCCACCGTAGAGCGGCAACCGTGCGCCTACTGAGCCACCCAGGGCCGGACGAATCACAGAGACGTCGACCACTCGCCAGCCGACCGTGCATGAAGCCGGTCGCTCTGCGTGCAGCCTGGCGAGCATTCACGCAATTCGAATAAGTCGCTGCACCAGTACGGCTCACGCCTCCGGTGCAGGGCTTGGTGATCGCATGGAGTCGACGGTCGTACAAGTGGTCGGCGCTTGTGATTCGCGAGTCCAATCCCGGCTTATTGCAGCAGGTGAGCATTCGCGCTGTTTCGCATCTTGCATGA
>JAKDLH010000223.1 GCA_030452945.1 Microlunatus sp.
GCGGCCGTGCCGAGTCGGCGCCCGTCGGCGGCGACCTCTCGCCGCTTCGCCGAAGCCCTGGCTGGCGCGGGCTGGCCGGTGGTGGTGACCGGTGGACCGCAGGAGATCGACCTCACCGCCACCGTCGCCGGAGCGGCAGCAGCCGGTGGGCGGCGCGGCAGGATCGTTGACGCCGGCAGCCGATTGACGCTGCCTGACCTGGCCAGTGTCCTGGCCGGTGCCGAGGTCGTCATCGCTCCCAACACCGGACCGGCGCACCTGGCCGCCGCGGTCGGCACCCCGGTGGTCGCCCTGCATGCCCCGGTCGTGGCCTTCGAGCAGTGGGGACCGTACGGCGTGCCCAGGGTGCGGCTCGGCGATCAGACCGCTCCCTGCCGATCGTCACGGGCGCGGGTGTGTCCGGTGCCCGGGCACGTGTGTCTGGACTCGATCCGACCCGACGAGGTGGTCCACGCCGTGCGCACTCTCGCTCCTCAGGACTCTGACCAGCCACCCGACGAACGACAACACGACCAACAGCGCCGCACGGAACAACGCCGCGACTCGCCGCCATCCCGGACCGCGGATCACCCGACAGCGCTCCGCACGCCCGAGAGGCTCCGCCCATGACCCTCGATCTAAGTCGGAATCACCTGCTGGCTCTAGCCGCCGCAGCGACGCAGAACCTGAAGGCAGCCGAGACGGCGCACCGGTGGGGCCGGGCGCTGGTCGAGGTGCTCACCGGTGGCGGGCGGCTCCTGGCCTGCGGCAACGGCGGCAGCGCCGCCGAGGCGCAGCACCTGACCGGCGAGCTGGTCGGACGATTCCGCTACGACCGTCCCGCGTTCTCCGCGATCGCCCTGCACGCTGACACCTCAGCTGGGACCGCCATCGCCAACGATTACGGCATCGAGGAGCTTTACGCTCGGCAGGTGAGGGCTCACGGCCGTCCCGGTGATGTGCTGGTGGCCTTGTCCACCAGCGGCACCAGCGCGAACATCGTGGCTGCGGCCAAGGCCGCGCGCGAGCTCGGCGTCACCGTCTGGGGTCTGACCGGACCGGCACCGAATCCGCTCGCCGCCATCTCCGACGACGCCATCTGCGTCGAGGCGCCCACCGTCGCGACCGTGCAGGAGATCCACCTCTCCTTGGTGCACGCGGTGTGCCTGTCGTTCGACCACGCCCTGGGGGTCCGACCGTGAGCCCCGGTCCACTGGTGGTGATCGGCGACAGCCTGCTCGACATCGACCTGGACGGCACCTCGGAGCGACAGTGTCCCGACGCCCCCGTACCCGTGCTGGATCTTCAGTCGTCCCGACTGCGACCCGGCGGAGCCGGTCTGGCCGCCCTGCTCGCGGCGCGGCATGGCTCGCCGGTCCAGCTGATCACCGGCCTAGGCCAAGACGAGGCGGCCGACGATCTGCTCGGTCTGCTGGACGGGGTGGAGGTGCTGGCTCAGCCGTTGCACGGTTCCACCGTGACCAAGACCCGCATTCGGCTCGGCACACTGCCGCTGCTCCGAGTGGACACCGGCACCGGCACCGCCGGCGCCGGCCGCCTGACCACCGCCGCGACGCGAGCCGTCGAGCGGGCCGGTGCGCTGCTGATCTGCGACTACGGCCGTGGCCTGGCGCGACTGCCGCAGCTGCGACAGCTTCTGGTCGACCGTTCCGAGGCCATCCCGCTCATCTGGGATCCCCACCCCCGCGGAGCCCGGCCCGTTCGGGGTGCCACCGTGGTCACGCCGAACCTGGCCGAAGCCGAGCGGGCCGCGCCGGACGCAGCCGACGACCACACCCGTGGCCTGGATTTGTGCCGGATCTGGTCGGCTCAGGCGGCAGCGGTCACCCAGGGTGAGCACGGCGCGGTGCTGACCCGGATCGACCGTCCAGCCAGCCGACACGTCACCGTGCCCGCCGAGTTGCGGCAGGCCGCCCGGCACTCACCGGACACCTGCGGGGCGGGCGACCGGTTCGCCGCCGCTGTGGCCGAAGCCCTCCGCCACGACAGCTCGCTGGAGGGGGCCGTCGAGCAGGCGGTGGACCAAGCCGCCGGGTTCGTGGTGGCCGGCGGAGCCTCGGCACACTCGATGCTGCGCCGCGAGCGCCATTTGGCCACCACGACGAGTTCGCGGGACGTCGACGTCGCGACGCTGATCGACCGCACCCGGCGCGCCGGTGGCCGGATCGTGGCCACAGGCGGCTGCTTCGACCTGCTGCACCGCGGACACGTCACCCTGCTCGATCGCGCCCGCGAGCTCGGCGACCTCCTGGTGGTGTGCCTCAACTCCGACGCCTCCGTGCGCCGGGCCAAGGGGCCAGGTCGCCCCGTGGTGGCCGAGCGGGACCGGGCCCGGGTGCTCGCCTCCTTGGCCTCGGTCGACGCGGTGGTGGTCTTCGACGACGACACCCCGGCTGAACTGCTGGAGCAGCTCCGGCCCGACATCTGGGTGAAGGGCCGCGACTACGTCGACCGGGACCTTCCCGAGGCCGATGCCGTCACCCGGCACGGCGGCCGGGTCGTGCTGCTCCCGCTGCTCGATGGCTACTCCACCACCCGCCTCGTCGCCTCATCCCAACCGGCCCCGGTGTGATCCGCCGCAGCTGCGGCGGTGACCGGCTGGGCTGAGGCCATGGCGTGGCCACCACGCGCGATCAAGCAACCCACCACCTCTCCCTCGACGAAAGGACACCATGAGCAACTCAGCCACCTCCGAGTCTGTCGACCCAACCGAGTCTGTCGACCCGGCCGCGGCCACCGAGGCCGACGCTTCGACCTCCCGTACGGTGCTGATCACCGGCGGTGCCTCCGGTCTAGGCGCCGCCACCGTGCGGGCCGTGCTGGCCCATGGCGGCCAACCACTGGTCCTGGACCGCGTCGCCCCACAGGCCGACGTGCCGCACCGTCTGGTCGACCTCGCCGACACCTCGGCGACCGAGGAGGCGGTCACCGATCTTGTCGCCGCCCACGGTGGAGCCCTGGACGGTGTCTTCACCGCGGCCGGGATCGACTCCTGTGGACGACTCGACGACGTCCCCAGCAAGGACTGGGAGCGGGTGGTGCACGTGAATCTGCTGGGCACCGTCGCCGTCGCCCGAGCCGCCTTGCCGCTGCTGGAGAGCAGCGGCGGACGCCTGGTGACCTGCGCCTCCACCCTGGGCATCAAGGCCGTCAGCGACGCCACCGCCTACTGCGCCTCCAAGTTCGGCGTGGTCGGCTTCACCCGCGCACTGGCCGCCGAGACCGCCGGCCGGGTCGGTGTCACCCTACTGATCCCCGGTGGCATGCACACTCCCTTCTTCGACGGCCGGGACGAGCAGTACAAGCCACCGCCGGACGCCAAGCTGAACGACCCGGCGCACGTGGCTGAGACGGTGTGGTTCGCCCTCACCCAGCCAGCTGGCTGTGAGCTCCGTGAGCTGGTCGTGTGCGCCGCCACGGAGAGCTCGTGGCCGTGATCGGCGCTCGCGGCCGACCGCGGGCTCTGGTGCTGCGCGCCCTGGGGCTCGGCGACCTGCTGACCGCGGTGCCGGCGCTGCGCGCCCTGCGACACGGTCTACCCGGCCACTGGATCACGCTGGCCACACCGGCCTGGCTCGCCCCCCTGGTGCAGTTGGCCGACGCCGTCGATGACCTCACCCCGACAGCCGGCCTGGAGGCGGTGCCGGCCGGTGGACCACCGGATCTGGCGGTCAACCTGCACGGCCGAGGTCCGCAGAGCCTGCTAGCCCTGCGTGGCACCGGGGCCCGACGGATCCTCAGCCACCGGCATCCCGATTTCCCCGGCCTGGCCGGCCCCACCTGGGACGACGACCTGCACGAGGTCACCCGGTGGTGTCGGCTGGTGGAGTGGGCTGGTCTGCCGACCGATCCGTCCGACCTGCGGCTGACGGCACCCGGTGTCGAGCCAGCGGTGGCCGGCGCTGTCGTGCTGCATCCGGGCGCCGCTGCTCCGGCCCGCCGCTGGCCGGCGGACCGCTTCGCGGCCGTCGGCCGGGAGCTGGCGCGGCGAGGCCACCGGGTCGTGGTCACGGGCAGCGCGGCCGAGAGGTCTTTGGGCGAGGAGGTGGCCCAGGCCGCGGGACTTCCCCCGGCGGCGGTGCTGTCCGGAGCGCTCGATCTCACCAGCCTGGCCGCCCTGGTGTCCGCGGCTTCGCTGGTGCTCTGCGGAGACACCGGGGTCGGGCATCTCGCCTCGGCGTACGGCATCCCCTCGGTGCTGTTGTTCGGCCCCACTCCGCCGGCTCGATGGGGACCGCCGCCGGGGCCGCACACCGTGCTGTGGGCCGGGAGGCGGGGCGATCCGCACGCGCTCGTCGTCGACCCCGGATTGCTCGCCATCGGGGTCGCCGATGTGCTGAGCGTGCTCGATCAGGCAGCGACGAGCGGCGCCGACGTGCGGTGGGACCGAGCGGATACCTCAGTGGGGTGCCCCCGTTGACCAGCATCCCGGCAGCGGCCAACCACCGAAACGATCAGTCCGCTGGCCCGGAGCCGGAAGTCGAGCGAGCAGCCGCCCCCCGGCTGGCTGACCAGGTCAGTGTCGTCCTGCTGACGTACAACTGTGCCCACCGGCTCAGCACGGTCCTGGATCGGCTGGAGAGTCTGGCGGTGACGGTCATCGCCGTGGACAACGGCTCGAGCGACGACACCGTCGCGGTGCTGCGCGAGCGCGGGCTCCGGGTGGCCGCGCTCGGCCATAACATCGGCGCCGCAGCCCGTAACGTCGGGGTGGAGCTCGCGCCGACCCCTTACGTGGCCATGTGCGACGACGACGGCTGGTACGAGCGGGACGGTCTTGCCCGGGCCGCAAACCTGCTGCGGCAGCACCCGCGGCTGGCGGTGGTGAACGGCCGCATCCTGGTGGGTCCCGAGCAGCGGCTGGACCCCATCTCCGCCGAGATGGAGGCCAGCCCGCTGCCGGACCCCGGCGGTGTGGTCGGCACACCGCTGCTGGGCTTCATGGCCGGCGCGGTCGTAGTCCGGCGCAGCGCCTACCTGGAGGTCGGCGGCTACGATCCTCGCTTCTTCATCGGTGGTGAAGAGGAGACGCTGAGCTTCCGGTTGGCCAAGGCCGGCTGGGATCTGCGCTACGTTCCCGACGTGGTGGTGCATCACCGACCGAGTCTGGCCAACGTGACCCGGCTCCGCAGCCACGGAATGCGGAGTACGTTGTGGAACGCCTGGCTGCACCGTCGGCTCGGCAGTGCCCTGCGCTGGACCGCCTTCACCCTGGCCGACCGTCCGAAGAACCGTGACTGGATTGTCGGGGTGACCATGGCGGTGCGGGGGTTGCCCTGGGTGTTGCGGGAACGGGAGCCGATGACCCGTGAGCTGGACGACCGGCTCCGGCTGCTGGATCGACGTCGCTTCGCCGAGCGCCGGCCGCTGTGGTCTCGCCGAGACTGGCAGCCGCCGGCCGACCCGGAGCCGACCGAAGCCTCCCGGTGAGCCCGGAGCGGGCGCGAGCTCAGGGTAATGGGCAGTAGTCTGAAACACACGTGTGCTCGACAGGAGGCCGATCGGTGGTTGAGATCGACGCCGATGAAGCCGGGACGGAGGTCGACGCCGAAGGAGTCGCCCGTGCCGCGTTGTCCACCGCCGGCGAAGACTTGCCCGACGTGCTGGGTCGTCTCACGGCGTTCTCCGACCCGACCCGGCTGGAGCTGCTGATCGCCATCCACGCCGCGCCTGGCGCCGCCGTGAAGACGCTAGCGGCCGCCACGGGGATGGCCCCTAACACCGTCACCCAGGCCCTGGCCTCGCTGCGCGAGACCAGGTTGGTGACCAACGTCCGCGACGGTCGATACAGCCGGTGGCAGCTGTCCGACACCGCCGCGCACGCACTGCTGCACCACCTCGGCGCCCCGCACAGCGAGTTGCA
>JAKDLH010000224.1 GCA_030452945.1 Microlunatus sp.
CGCCGCCGGCGAGTCGATCCTGCGGGCCCCGATGGTGCTCGGTCACGAGGTCGTGGGCACCGTCGCCGAGGCCGCCGCCGACGGCAGCGGACCGGCACCCGGCACGCCGGTGGCAGTTCATCCGGCGTCCCCCGCCGCGGACGGAGTGACCCACTACCCCGCCGATCGGCCCAACCTGTCGCCCGGCTGCACCTACCTCGGCAGTGCCGCCCAGTTCCCGCACACCGACGGTGCGTTCGTCCGGTACGCCACGTTGCCGGCCCGGATGCTCCGCTCGCTGCCCGCCGGTCTCGACCTGCGCACCGCGGCGGCGATCGAGCCGGCCTCGGTAGCCTGGCACGCGGTGTCGAAAACCCGAGACGTCAGCGGAAAGACGGCCCTGGTGATCGGCGCCGGGCCCATCGGCGCGTTGACGGTCGCCGTGCTGAAGCGGGCCGGCGCGGCCGAGATCGTGGCGGTCGACCTGCATGAGCACGCGCTACGGGTCGCCCGCGAGTTGGGCGCAACCCGAACCCTGCTAGCCACCGAGACTGACGCCATTTCCGCCGTCCAGGCCGACGTGGTGATCGAATCCAGCGGCAGTCATGCCGGATTGGCCAGCGCCATCCGTGGGGCGGTCCGCGGCGGTCAGGTGGTGATGGTGGGTCTGTTGCCCACCGGCGACCAGCCCGTACCCATCTCGTTGGCCATTACCCGGGAGTTGGAGTTGATCGGCTCGTTCCGCTTCAACGACGAGATCGACGAGGTGATTGCCGCCCTGGCCGACGGCAGTCTGGTGGTCGATCCGGTGATCACTCACGAGTTCGGTCTCGACGAGGCGTTGGCGGCGTTTGACGTGGCTCGGGACGCATCCCGATCCTCTAAGGTGCTGCTGCGGTTCTGACCTATCGACCAATCGTCTGACCTGTCGCGTTCTGCTGCACGATGGTGACATGACCTCCGTCGCTGCGCCCGCCCCGAGCCCGACTCCTTCCTCGTGGTGGGCCCGACCCGACGCCCGGCGGTGGCGGGGGGAGGCCACCTCCGACTCTGCTCGACGGTGCCACCTGATGCTGCCCGGCTACGCGGTGACCCCACTGGTCGATGCTCCGGCCCTGGCGAGACGATGGAGTCTCGGCCAGGTCTTCGTCAAGGATGAGTCGTCGCGGTTCGGGCTGCCGTCGTTCAAGGCCCTGGGGGTCTCGTACGCCCTCGCTCGACTGCTGGCCGAGCGCGCGGACCAGCCGATCAGCACGTCGTGGCCGCAGTTGCTGTCCCAAGCGGCGACCACCGACGTCACCCTGGTGACCGCGACCGACGGGAACCACGGTCGTGCGCTCGCGCACTTCGCGGCGATGCTGAATCTGCGCTGTGAGGTCGTGGTTCCCGCCGTCATGTCCGAGGCCGCGGCGGCGGCCATCGCGGCCGAGGGGGCCGACGTCACCCGGATCGACGGGAGCTACGACGACGCGGTCGCGGCGGCAGCGGCCACCGATTCAGTCGCCGGGCGGGTCCTGGTCCAAGACACGTCGTGGCCGGGGTACGAGGTGATCCCCGGCTGGATCGTCGAGGGATATCAGACCATGCTCGCGGAGACGGCCGAACAATTGCGCGCCCAGGGACGGGCCGAACCGGACCTGGTCGCGGTGCCCGTGGGTGTCGGTTCACTCGCCCAGGCCGTCGTGGCGTACTACCGAGACCGGCAACGGCAGGTCTCCACCTCGGTTCTGTCCTGCGAGCCAGACTCCGCGGCCTGCGTCCTGGCCAGCCTGCTCGCCGGCGAACCGCGCAGTGTGGCCACCGCATTCACGAACATGGCCGGTTTGAACTGCGGCACCCCCACGAGTCTGGGTTGGCCGGTCCTGTCCGGCGGGCTCGACGCGGCCATCACCGTCACCGACGAGGAAGCGACGCGGGCCGTCGACGAACTCGCCAGGTTCGGCGTCGGGGCAGGCGCGTCCGGAGCTGCTGCGCTCGCCGGAGTCGAGGCCGCCTTGACGGGTCCGGAGGCCAGCAGTCGCCGCGCGGCGCTCGGTCTCGACCCCAGCTCGGTCGTCGTGCTGCTCAACACCGAGGGGCCGAGCGGCGCGGGTGGCCTGGCATGATGCCGCCGCGGGGGTTCTCCGAGGCCGAGTTCGACGCCCGGCTGGGCCGCGGCCAGGACCTGATGGCCGCATCAGGAGTCGACGCGCTGCTGTTGACGACCGAGCCCGAGGTTCGCTACTTCAGCGGTTTCCGCACACCGTTTTGGCAAAGCCCGACCCGGCCGTGGTTCCTGATCGTCCCCGGGGCGGGCAAGCCGGTCGCCGTCATCCCCGAAATCGGTTACCAGGCGATGGCCGAGACGTGGGTGGAGGACATCCGTACCTGGTCAGCACCCCGACCGGCCGACGAGGGCGTGTCACTGGTTACCGAGACGATTCGCGAGCTGGTCGGCGACCGCGCCGTGGTGGGCGTCCCGACGGGACCCGAGACGACCCTGCGGATGCCCTTGAACGACTACGCACGCCTGACCGCCAGCCTGCCCGGTGTGCACTTCGGCGACGCCACCCAGGTGATCAAGAACCTTCGGATGGTCAAGTCCGAGACAGAGATCGCGAAGATCAGCCACGTCTGCCGGGTCACCTCCGCGGCATTCGCGGCGGTCCCACAGAACGTATCGCAGGGCCACCGGCTGAGCGAGGTCTTCCGGAGCTTCAAGATCGACTTGCTGACCAGGGGTGTCGACGACATCCCCTACCTGGTCGGGGCGGCGGCACCCGGTGGGTACGCCAGCGTCATCTCACCGCCGGACGAGCGGCCCCTGACTCACGGCGACGTGCTGATGCTGGACGCCGGCGCCGTCTGGGACGGCTACTTCTGCGACTTCGACCGCAACTTCGCGCTCGGCCTGGCCTCGCCGGACGTCCGGCGCGGTCACCGTACGCTGCGCCGTGCCGTCGAGGCCGGGTGCGTCACCGCTCAACCCGGCGCGACCAGCGCTGAGGTGTTCGCTGCGATGGCCGCCGTGCTGGAGGGTGCCGGATACGCCGCGAGCAGCGTCGGACGGATGGGTCATGGTCTGGGTATGCAGCTGACCGAGTGGCCCTCCCTCACTCCCGCCGATCACACTCCGTTGGTCCCAGGCATGGTGCTCGCCTTGGAGCCTTCGCTGCAGATCAATCCAGACCACGGGCTGGTGCACGAGGAGAACATCGTCATCCGCGAGGACGGGCCGCAGTGGTTGACGCAACCCGCGTCAGCAGAACTGCCGCAGATCGGTTGACCACGTACGCGCGGATGCCGGGGAGTTGACCCGCTGGTTCAGGACGCGCTGGTCGCGTCATCCACCTGCCCGACGAGTTCTTCGATGATGTCCTCCAGGAACACGATGCCGGTGGCCCGTCCGTCGCGGTCGACCGACCGGGCGACGTGCGAGCCGTGGCGGCGCATCGACGCCAGCCCGTCCTCCAGGTCGGCGGTGCGCGGAATCGAGGTCAGCCGCCGCACCCGTTTGGCCGGGAACGGCTGACTCGCCGCCGCCCCACCGGACAGGTCCATCACGTCCTTGAGGTGGACATAGCCGATCGGGTCCTGCTCGCGGTCGAGGAGGACGTAACGGGAGAAGCCGTGTTCGGCCAGCGCCTGCTGGACTTCGTCTGGGGTCGCTGACCGGGGCAAGGCGACCATCTGCGCCATCGGCACCTCGACGTCCGCCATCTTCTTGGTGGTGAACTCGAAGGCATTGCTCAAGGCGCCGGTCGTGTCCTCGAGTACCCCTTCGCGGGTCGACTGCTCGACGATGCCGGCGACCTCGTCGAGGGTGTAGGTGCTTCGTGCCTCGTCCTTGGGCTCCACCCGGCACAGCCGCAGCACCCCGTTGGCGAGGGCGTTGAGCGTCCAGATCACCGGCCGGAACACCTTGGACAAAAACACCAGCGGCGGAGCCAAGATCAACACCGCGGTGTCGGGAATCGAGAAGGAGATGTTCTTCGGCACCATCTCGCCGAACACCACGTGCAGGAAGGTGACCAGCACCAGCGCGATCACGAAGGCCAGCACGGTGATCATCTCCGCGGTCATCGAGGTCAGGCCCAGCGGGATCTCCAGCAGGTGGTGAATCGCCGGCTCGGACACGTTCAAGATCACCAACGAGCAGACGGTGATGCCGAGCTGGCTGGTGGCCAACATCAAGGTGGCGTGCTCCATCGCGTACAGCGACGTCCTCGCCGCCCGGCTGCCCTGCTCCGCGCGCGGCTCGATCTGAGAGCGACGAGCGGAGATCGTCGCGAACTCGGCTCCGACGAAGAACGCGTTGCACCCGAGCAGCACGATCAGCCAGATCAGGCCGGGCACGTATTCACTCATGGTCGGCCTCACCCATCCTCTGCCGCCCCCGCAGCTGATCGACGACCACGTCGTGCTCGCTTTCGCCCGTCTCGGTCACGGTCGGGGTGAAGCGCAGGCGGTCGACCCGGTTGCCGTCCACGCGCTCGACGCGCAACATGCCATGGTCGACGCTGACCTCGTCACCGACCTCGGGGATCCGGTCGAGCTCGTCGGTCACAAAACCGGCGACCGTCTCGTACTCGTCGTCGGCCGGCACCTTGATCCCACTCCGCTCGAACAACTCGTCGGGCCGCAGGGCCGCAGCAAAGATGAGCGCCCGTCCGTCGCGGACCAGACCGTCCTGGGTCGGATCGTGCTCGTCTCTCAGATCGCCGAGCAACTCTTCGACCAGATCCTCCAAGGTGACCACGCCGTCGGTGCCGCCGTACTCGTCGGTCACGATCGCGATCTGGAAACCACCGCTGCGGAGCAGCCCGAGCAGGGTGCCGACGCTCATCGACCGGGGAACGAACAGCGGTTGCACCGCCAGTGCCTGAGCCACCACCTCAGTCCGTTCGGCGGCCGGCAGCGCGAACGCCTGCTTGACGTGGACAACGCCGCGGATGTCGTCGGAGTCCGCACCGATCACCGGGAACCTCGAGAAGCCGGACCGCTGCGAGAGGGCCATGATCTGGTCGGCGGTGTCGTCGTGCCGGACCGTGGTCATCCGGACGCGGGGGGTCATCACATCCTCGGCGGAATGCTCGGAGAATCGCAGCGTACGACTCAGCAGGGTCGCGTGATCTTCGTCCAGCAAGCCCTCCGTGGCCGAACGGTGGACCAACGAGCTGAGCTCCTCGGCGCTCCGGGCCCCGGACAGCTCTTCCTTCGGTTCGATGCCCATCGACCTGATCACCGCGTTGGCGGTGTTGTTGAACAGCAGCACCAACGGCTTGAACACCGCGGTGAACCCCGTTTGTAACGGCACGACCACCTGGGCGGTCTTCACGGGCAGGGCCAGGGCAAAGTTCTTCGGCACCAGCTCACCGAGCACCATCGACAACAACGTGGCGACGGCTACGCCCACCACCCGCCCGATCCAGGGCACGCTGCCCGCCGGCAGACCCAGCGCGTCCAGCGGACCGGTCAGCAGCCGACTGATCGCCGGCTCCATCGTGTATCCGGTGAGCAACGTGGTCAGCGTGATGCCGAGTTGAGCGCTGGACAGGTGGGTCGAGGTGATCTTGAGGGCGTTGATCGTCAGCCCCAGGCCCTTCTCACCCCGGCCCTCGCGACCTTCCAACTCGTTCCGGTCCAGGTTCACCAAAGCGAACTCCGAGGCCACAAAGAAGCCGGTGCCGACGGTCAGCACGAGGCCAACGCCGATCATCACCCACTCAAACCCCACGGCGAGGCCCGGACCGGGATCGAGCAGGGGTGGAGTCATGCGTCGGGCAGTCGTCCATGGTGGGCGTCAGTCTAGTCAGTCTGGACGGCAGGGAACGGCCGGCTGGCGGTCGCTCGGGTTTGACGGAGTCGCTCGG
>JAKDLH010000225.1 GCA_030452945.1 Microlunatus sp.
TCGGCTGTAGCGGCAGTGGGCCAGCACCCGTACGGTGTGCGACCCGGCACTGACCGGCAGCGGCAGCCGCGAGTTCGCGAAGGTGTCCGGGTCGAGGTCGACCCCGTCCAGACTGGCCACCTCGACGTGGTCGGCGATCAGGTCGAGGTGCACCTCTCCGTCTGAGCCGGCGTCGAAGTCGATGGTGGTGTCGGTGCGGAACAGCTGCTCTGGGTCGGCGACTCCACGGCCGCTCAGATCGATCTCCAGCGTATAGGTGTGGGTGCCGATCAGCTCGGCCCGCAGCCGAGTCTCGGTGCGAGTGAGGTTGTCGGGAAACATGGCGGTGATCCTGCCATGCGAGCCGTTCCCGGCTTGATGGTGTCGGAACGGTGTGCGTCGCCACATAGGGTGGTCGAGTGACTCAGGACAACGGTACGACGACCGACCTTGCCACGGTGGACTTCTGGTTCGACCCCGCCTGTCCCTGGGCGTGGCTGACCTCCCGCTGGATGCTGGAGGTGGAGAAGGTCCGGCCGGTGACCACGGTCTTCCACGTCATGAGCCTGTCGATCTTGAACGAAGGGCGAGACGACCTGGACGAGGACTACAAGGCAGCAATGGAGAAGAACTTGGCACCGGTTCGGGTCGCGCTGGCGGTCGAGCAGGAGTACGGGCCGGACAAGCTGCGCGACTTTTACACCGCGATCGGCACCCGGTTCCACCCGGGCGAGGCCGACCGCGACCGGGAGACGCTGGAGAAGGCGCTGGCCGACGTCGGCCTGCCGTCCGCCCTGGCCGACAAGGGCGACACTGACGCGGCCGACGATGCCCTGCGGGCCTCCCACCACGCGGGCATGGACCCGGTCGGGCTGGACGTGGGCACCCCGGTGATCCACGTCAACGGCGTGGCGTTCTTCGGTCCGGTGGTGACCCCGCGCCCCACCGATGAGGCGGCGGGTCGGCTGTTCGACTCGGTGGTGACCTTGGCCTCGTACGACGGCTTCTACGAGCTCAAACGGACTCGGACCGTCGGGCCGATCTTCGACTAGACCCCAGGCCGGCGGGCCCGACGTTTGCGTGCAATCGCGCCGAAACGGTGCCCGGTCGGCTCGGCGGGGCCGACGTTTGCGTTCAATCGCGCCGAAAAGGCGTCGGCGACGGCCGGATGAGCTGATCTCTGCGAGCAATTGCGCCCATACGCTAGGGGGCCTGCTCGTCAAGCCGGCTCGGCGCCGCGCCGGGTGGATTCGGTTAAGAAGGCGGTCCAGGTCTGCTGGTCGGTGAGATCGTCGCCGAGCCCGAGAACGGTGAGAACCGAGCGAGCAGCTTGACGAGTCGGGCGGTTCCACGACCCAGTCAGTTCGACCGGGATCTCCCACAGGTAGCGGCAGATCGCCTGCACCGCCTGGACCTGCACCCGGGACCGGCGGTTGAATCTGGACAGCGCCGAGCCGGAGCGGCTGTTGTCGAGGTGCAAGTGGCTGTGGTGCTGCTCGTTGTAGAGGTAGGTGAGTACGTACGCGAAGTGCTTGTGAGCCGAGGCCGCGGTGGCCCAGTAGGCGCGCCGTGCGGTGGTCAATCGGTTGCCGGTCGCGTCCCGCCACCGGTCGTAGCGCGCCGACACGAAGTCGCCGCTGTCCAGGCGCAGCCGGGTCAAGTCGATGGCTCGGCCGGCGTTGTGCCATGACGAGCACTCCGGACTGCCGCTGGTCCAGGTGCCGTACGTCCAGACCTGGTCGAGCGACCAGCCGGTCAGCTCGGCCAAATCGCTCAGCCACGCCGTGAGCTGGTCCGCGAAACCGGGGTCGATTGCGAAGCTGCTGCGGCGCTGGTTGTCCTCGTAGACCAGCGACACGTCGGCGAGCTTCCGGTAGTTCGTCAGGGACGAGCGAGGGACGCAGGACGGTCCCCCACGGCGGGCATTCGGTGCATCGGGAAATGAGGGCGAGCCGAGCGAGCATCCCGTCAGCCCAGCGGCCAGCCCGACTCCCGCGGTCAGACCGAGCCCGAGGAGTCGCCGCCGAGAGATCACGGCGGAACTGCTGCCGACCGCCGTGTTGGCGGCGCGCTGACCTGACACCGCCACACTGTAGGTGGGCTGGGATAGTGCTCACATGCGCGTACACATCGGAAGCGACCACGCCGGCTACGAGCTCAAAACCCACCTCATCTCCGAACTCACAGGCAAGGGCTACGAGATGGTCGACCACGGGGCCGCCAGCTACGACGCCGACGACGACTACCCGAACTTCTGCCTACCGGCCGCCGAAGCGGTGGTGAGCGACCCCGGCTCCCTGGGGATCGTAATCGGTGGCTCTGGCAACGGCGAGGCGATCGCGGCGAACAAGGTGGACGGTGTTCGGTGCGCGCTGGCTTGGAGCACCGACACAGCCGAACTCGGGCGTCAGCACAACAACGCCAACGTCGTCTCGATCGGGGCCCGAATGCACACCGAAGACGAAGCGGCACGGTTGGTCGAGTTGTTCTTGGCCACCCCGTTCAGCGGAGATCCCAGGCACCAGCGTCGGATTCAGCTGCTCACCGACTACGAGGCGCAGCGCTGATCAACCCTCCGAGTTGTCAGCGTGAGTCGTCGTTCGGACGACCACAGGGGCTGACAACTGGGGAGAGAAGTGCCGCGTTCAGCGGCGGCCGTCGACCCGAGCCAGAAGACCAGCGAGAACGCTGAGAACCATCCGCTCTTCATCATCCACTGTGGTCGACACCTCGCGCGCCCGCGTCGCACGGTCCAGGGTGAGCAGTCCGAGAGTGGGGTCGCGGTCGAAGCCGCGGGACCAGAGCTCGCTGGGATCGGCGCCGCGAGCAGGAGCACCTGTCATAGTGGATAGCCTATGGCTTCAGACCCCGAGATCGTGTCACGTGCCTGAAGGGCACACGCTCCACCGTCTCGCCGGACAGGTGAACGATCGTTTCGCCGGTCGCCGGGTCGGGGTCAGCAGTCCCCAGGGCCGGTTCGCCGCCTCCGCGGCCGAGCTCGACGGCAGCACGCTGCTCCTGGCCTCGGCCCACGGCAAACAGCTGTTCTGCGATTTCGACGACGACCAGATCCTGCACATCCACTTGGGCCTGATCGGCTCCCTGGACGTCGGTCCACCGGCGGCGGTCCGCGGCGAGGTGCGGGTGCGACTCGCCACCGAGGATTCGGTCGCCGATCTGCGCGGCCCGCAGCTGTGCGCTATCCGGACCCCGGAGGAGGTGGCCGCAGTCGTCGCCCGGCTCGGCCCGGACCCGCTGCGCCGCGACGCCGATCCGGAAGTCGCCTGGTCGCGGCTGAAGCGTTCCGGTCGTCCGGTTGCAGCACTGCTGATGGACCAGTCGGTGCTGTCCGGGGTCGGCAACGTCTACCGGGCCGAAGTGTTGTTCCGAAATCGGATCGACCCGCATCGACCGGGCAAGCAGCTGACCCGGCGAAGCTGGACGGCGATCTGGACCGACCTGGTCGAGCTGATGCCTATCGGCGTCCGTGATGGACGGATCGACACCGTACGCGTCGAGCACTTTCCGGAGGCGATGGGGCGCCCGCCGCGGGTCGACGACCACGGCGGCGAGGTGTACGTCTACCGCCGGGCCGGTCAGACCTGTTTCGTTTGCGGCAGCCGGGTCCGCACCGAAGTCCTGGCCGGTCGCAACCTGTTCTGGTGCCCGCGGTGTCAACGCCGGGGATGAGCGGGTCGACCACGGCAACCGTCGATGCCGGTCCGCTGACGATCGAGGTGGCGGCCGACGGACGGGTCACCGGAGCCTGTCCGCGTACTCGACCCGAGCGGGGATTTCTGGCCGAAGTCGATCTCGGCCCAGTGGTCGGTGATGGCGTACCGCTGACCTGGTCGAAACCCGAGGTCGTCGCCGACGCGGACGAGTTCGCCATCACCCGCCGGACGACCGGTCTGGAGATCGTGCTGCGCCACAGCTTCACCTCCGGCTGGACGACCCGGCTGCTGATCGTGAACACCGGCGCGACGCAGACGCGACTGGAGCGCGTGGCTTTGCGGGTGCGCGCGGCCCCGGATCAGCGGGTCAGCGGTCTGGCGGCCGGTGCGCGAGCCTGCTGGGCGACCCAAGGCGGGGACGGGCAGGGTCCGGTGCTGGCCGGATGCCTGCTCGCGGGTTCGGTCGCCTCGATCATCCCCGACACGATCGAACTCGACCCCCTGGTCCTCGCTCCCGGTCAGCGCTACGTCGTGCAATGGCGGTGGGACGTGTTTGCCAGTCCGCGCTCGGTGACTCTGGGACCGGGGACCGACGTCCTGCTCGTTGACACCTGCTACGAGCTTGGCGAGGCGATGCTGTTGCCGCTGGACCCGGACAGCGCTCTGGTCGTGTCCGACCAGCTGCGGGTGGAGACCGTGGAAGAAGACGACAGCCAAGGCCTGGCCGTGACCGCGGACCGTCCCGGGTCATACCGGGTCGAGTTGCGAGGAGCGAAGGGCGACCTGCGTCTAGATCTGACGTGGGTGCGGCCTCTGGCGGACCACGTCGAGGGTTGGGCCGCCAGCATCCTGGCCGGACCGCGGACCCGGGCCGGGGTGGTGGACCTGCCGGATGTGGCGTCGGCCCTGGTGCTGCAGACGGCCCTGGGCGCCGGCGGGCTGCCGGACGCTGAACAGGCTGTCGACGCCCTTGAGCGGTACGCCGACCGGCTCGTCGCGTCGGCGACCGAGCCCGGCACCGGGTTAGCCGTGGTGTTCCTGCTGGGCGAGCACGGCCGCACAGGTGACGCAGAGCCGCTCGGCGCGGCCCTGACCGGGTTGCGACGACTGCTCGACCGAGATCGCCCGCCCCCCGCCGGGTTGGGACTCGGGGTGCTGCGGTCGGTGCTCGCCGGCGCCGCCATCGAAAGACATCAAGTCGCCGCCGTGCTCGCCGGGGCGGTTCGACTGGCGACGCGGACGAGCGGGAGCCGGGGTGTCGACGATGTCGCCGCCACCGGCGAGCTGGAGCTTCGGCTGGCCGTCCGTCCGCTGTTGACCGACGACCCGGGTGAGGAGCGACTGCACGCACTGGTCGGACGGCTGGGAGCTTCGCTCGGCGGCGGGCTCCCGGGAGGCCTGATCGGCCCGCCAGGCTTCGACGAGCTCGCTCACCGGGTCGCGGTCCTGCGGATGCTGCCGGAAGAGGGGCTGTCGACGGCGACCCGGATGTGGGGAGCCCCGCCCGCGGCACTGGCCCACCGGCTGACCTTGCAGGTGCTGAAAGGGCTCGGCGACCGACCCGGCCACGCGGCGGCTTGGCTTTCCCTGGTGCAGCGCCATGGCTGAGCGATCGTCTGCGCGCGAGGAGCGGCACCTGAACCTGGGCGGTCGGCTGGTCAACATCGTCATCGAGCCGGGTCCGGGCCGCCCGGTGGTGATGCTTGGTGGTTGTGGGGTTCCGTCTTATGCCTGGGATCCGGTTACGAAGCGGCTACCAGATCGGTTGCGCGTACGACTGGACCGGCCGGGTCTGGCCGGGACTCCGTGGCCTGATCGCCTGCCCACGCTGGAGGAGGAGATCGCGACCCTGGTCGAGTTGACCACGCGTTTCCCGGGTGGCGTGTTGGTGGCGCACTCAATGGCGTCCTTCCACGCCGAAGGGGTGCTCCGCATGCGGCCCGATCTGGTGGCGGGCCTCGTCCTGGTCGACGGGAGCGTCGAGACCGTCGCTCGGTCGCCGGTCGGAGACGGTGCGTGGTTGGCCGCAGCCCGGGTCGCGGAACGGGCTGCCGACATCCGCGCGCTGGCCGCCCTCGGTCCACTGGTCCACCGACTCACGGTCGCCGCTCAGAGCCGGCGACGGCTGCTCGACCCGATGGACCCGCGATC
>JAKDLH010000226.1 GCA_030452945.1 Microlunatus sp.
GACCCAAAACCAACATGGCGTGTTGGAGATGGGAAAAAACCGGGGGCCGGCGGGCGAGGGGGGCCCGCCGGTGGCGGGGTGGGCCCCGACTTGTTCCCCGATTCCACCGGCGGCCCCTTTTCCGCCGGTGACGAGTACGACCCTCAGGGGTCATCAGGAGCCGAAGATCCTCATCACCACTGGGCGCGTACTCGAAAGTCCGAGTCGGCGTGCCCTCCCCCTAGTCGGGCGCACCGTGCGTCGGTCTGGAAGAAACGTAGCCAGTAAATCGTTCGGCTGTCGACCCATAACCCGGAATTGTCATTAACTGGCCATGTCACAAACTGGACACCACTGATGTCATCAACTGGACACGTTCGCCGAACGCGGGCGGATAGCTCGATCAAGACCTAGCAACTCCCGGATCTCGTCTGCCCCGAATGCGGCCGAGGAGAGCGAATCGCCACCCAGAACGGCGTCGAAAAGAGCGCTCTTTCGCGCCTTCAGCGCCATCACCTTTTCCTCGATCGTGTCCTTGGCCACCAGTCGGTAGACCATCACCGGCCTGGTCTGACCCAGCCGGTGCGCCCGGTCCACAGCCTGCTGTTCGGCCGCCGGATTCCACCACGGATCCAGCACGAAGCAGTAGTCGGCTTCGGTGAGATTGAGACCGAAGCCGCCCGCCCGCAGACTGATCAAGAAGGCTGCTGCTTCGCCGTCCCGGAAGCGGCGGATCACCGTCTCACGATCCGTGGTGCTGCCGTCCAGGTACGCGGTCGGCAATCCCGCGGTCCTCAGCCGATGCTCCACTCGGCGCAGGTAGCCGGTGAACTGGCTGAACACCAGCGCCCGATGTCCCTCCTGGACCACCTCGGTCAACATCTCGACCAGGGTCTCGGTCTTGCTCGCCGCGACGCCGGCATGCTGCTCGTCCACCAGGGCCGGGTCGAGCGCGAGCTGGCGGAGCAGGGTGAGCGATCGCAGAATGGTGAACCGGTTGTCGTCCAGGTCATCGATCAGGCCCAGCACCTTCTGCCGCTCCCGCTGCAGATGGGTCTGGTAGATCCGGGCGTGCCGTGGTTGCAGCGCCACCTCCAGCACCTGCTCCTGCTTGGGTGGCAGCTCGCGGGCCACCAGGTCCTTGGTCCGACGCAGCACGACCGGGGCGATCCGCTGTCGCAGCTGAGCGAGTCGCTGTTCGTCGCGGTCCCGCTCGATCGGTCGCACGTAGTACTGGGTGAAGCGCTCCGAGCTCGGGAACAGGCCGGGCGCCGCGAGCGACAACATCGACCACAGGTCCAGCAGACTGTTCTCGACCGGGGTCCCGGTGATCGCCAACTTCATCCGAGCGCTCACCCGCCGAGCGGCCTGGTAGGTCTTCGCGCGATGGTTCTTGACGAACTGGGCTTCATCGAGCACCAGCCCGCTCCAGGCCGGCCCACTTGCGGTCGTCTCCGCGTACGCCTCGTGGTCGATCCGCAGCAGCGCGTAGGAGGTGATCACCACGTCGGCCCCGGCGATCTCTTCACTGAGGGGCCGCTGGAGCTTGGCCACCGACCTGCTGATGACCCGCACGATCAGGTTCGGCACGAAACGGGCCGCCTCGGCGGCCCAGGTGGTGGTGACACTGGTGGGAGCGATGACCAGGAAGGGCGGTGCGGTGCTGTCGTGGCCACGGGCGTGAGCCATCATGGCCAGGGTCTGCACCGTCTTGCCCAGACCCATGTCGTCGGCCAGGATCCCACCCAGGCCGTGCTGCCACAGCCGAGTGAGCCAGGCGAACCCGTCCTGCTGATACGGCCGCAAGTCGGCCCGCAGTCCGGGTGGCACTGGGAGCGGCCCGGCGGGGGTAGAGGGGCCGGTAGCTCCGTCGCCAGCTGAGGACCCAGCCAGGGCACGCACGGCGGTCTGCCAACGATCGGCCGCCTCGACCACGGTGGCGACCTCGCTGAGGTCATCCCACAGCGCGATCTGGAATCGACTGATCCGCAGCTGGGGACGGTCCCGGTCCTGCAGCGACCGGGCCTCCTCGATCAGCTCCCGGAGCCGGTCCAGCGTCGGGGTGTCCAGCGGCACGTACACCCCAGTCTCGAGCACCAGGAACTCCGCGCCCCCGCTGAGCGCGACGAACAAGTCCTCGAACGGCACCGGCTCCCCGTCGACTCGCACCTGGATGTGCAGGTCGAACCAGTCGCTGAGGTCGGTCTCCTCGGTCGCCAGCGTCACCTCGGGCTCATGCTCGGCGGGTCGGTAATCGATCGCCTCGCCGTCGAACTCGATGACCACGCCCTGGTTGTTCAACACCGGCGCGATGTCGTGCACGAACCGGGCCGCGGACACATCGCCCAGCAGCGCGTGGGCGGCGGGGCGCCGGACATATCGCGAGTCGGCCAGCTGGGGCAGGTCGGCGTACGGCAGGTCCAGCCGCTCCAGCAGCGCCTGCTCCCCTGCCACGTCGCGCAGACCACGATCGCTACCAGTGGGCTGGTCGATCCCGAACCGCTCCCACGTGCCCCGGTGGAAGTAGCGCACCAGCCAGTCCAAGCGGACCCGATGCTCGGGCCGGAACCCGACCATCAGCACGATTTCTGGCTGCGGCGCCTCCGGCAGCTCGACTGAGGAGTCGGTGGAGACGACGGGGATGACCCGACGAAGACCCGGCAGGAAGACCTCGACGAATCGCTGCCGGTCGGAGGCCGGCACGTGCAGTGGGATGCGCGTCTGCACCACCCGACGAAGCTCGCCGGGTAGTGGACGCTCCAGCCGGACCAGCATGAGATCGCGGGGACCGGACGGAGCCGTGGGCGGGGCCAACCAGAACGCGCCGTGAGCCGGTTGCCCGATCAGTCCGAAGGTCGGGTCGTCGCTGTCGGTCGCCTCGAACAACTCAGCGGGCGACCACACTTCGGTCGGCAGACCCGGCGTGCCGGTGAGACCGCCCCCGTCGATGGCCCGTAGGTCGAGCCGGACCGCGACCCGCTCCCCGATCACCACCGGCGGTCCTGCCTTCTCCGTCATCAGCGTGAGCCCGACCCGGGACGCGTTCTCCAACAGCGACCAGAACGCGGTGGACACTTGGTCGAGGCCCAGCCACGCTGAGCGTGGATTCCCGTAGCGCGCGACCGCTCCGGCCGCCCCCCGGAATTGCAGCAGCAGATCCTGCAACTCGACGGGCAGATCGGTCGACACATAGTCGAGATCGGACCAGGACAACCTCCCCGAAGACACCCATCGACCCTTGGCGCCCCGACGCACTGCTCGGATCGACAGCTGGGGAGCCTGTCGCTTGCCGGCGTAGACCGGCGGGATCTGGACCGAGAACTGAAGCCCCAGCTCAACCGGTCGAAACTCATCTGCCTCGCTCTCCCGGACCAGCCGACCGACCAGGTCCTCCCACTCCGGGCGGGCGGTCCGCGACTGCACCGCCAGCTGCGCCCGGGCCACGATCAGCACGGCCGCGGCGTGCTTGCAGTCGCGCACCACCGGACAGGTGCAGGTGGCTCGGTGACCGGTCCATCCCTCGTCGCCGACCAGCTCCACCAGCGCCAGATACCGCCGCCGCTCGCTGCCGATCACCTGACCGGTCACGGTCATCTGCTCGGCGTCGACGGTGACGTCTGCGGCATTGCCGTTGCGGGCGTAGACCATGCCGCGGGCGAACGCCTCGTGGCCCACCATCGCGATGATGGCGTCGTTGGAGAGGAGCCCGGCCCACATGGCTCGCGATGCTAGCTCCGCTCGCCGACAGTGTTGTCCTCACTCGCTGCGAGCTGCGCGGCGAGTGCACCTGCCTTCCCTCCTCACTCGCAGACGAAAAGCGTGTCTGCTCCCTCGTCAGTCCAGACAGATCCGGCCGCTTCGCTCGCGGTCGCTCGCGAGGGGGGGTTGTCCTCACTCGCTGCGAGCTGCGCGGCGAGTGCATCTGCCTTCCCGCCCGACGGCCGACGTCTCCGTGCGACCGCACCGGTACACCGCCGGAGCCAGCTCGATTGCTCCTACAGTCCGCTTCCTCAGCCGGCGGCCAAATCGGCGACCGTGGCGGCGGCCCCCCGCGTGTGCAGGGAGTCCAGGGCGCGCAGGTAGGCCTCGACGAACCGAGGTTGATCGGTCAGGTCGCCGAACAGGTCGCGGTCCCGGACGAACGCCAGCGGGTCGTCGGTCTGCCGCGCGGCCGCGGCGCTCCGCTCGTCGGCAATCCGGTCCACCAGCTCGATCGGCTCGCCGTTCTCGTCGACTCCCTCGGCATAGCGGGCCCAGCTGGCCACGATGGCCGCCGAGACCTCGATCTCGCCGTCGGCGGCGAGGTTGGCGTTGATCACCGGTACCAGCCACTTGGGTATCCGGTCCGACGATTCTGCCGCCAGTCGCGCCACCGTGTCACGGACCTCTCCGTTGCCAAACCGCTCGATCAGCGTGGCGGTGTAGGCGGTCAGGTCAATGCCCGGCACCGGCAGCAGCGTGGGAATCGCCTCGCGACGCATGTAGCGCAACAGGTAGGCGGCGAAGGTCGGGTCCTGCGCGGCGTCGTGCGCGTACTGGAAGCCCATCAGGTGCCCGAAGTAGGCCAGACCCTGGTGGCCGGCGTTGAGCAGTCTGAGTTTCATCAACTCGTACGGTTCGACGTCGGCCACCAACTGGACGCCGGCGTCCGACCAGGCGGGCCGGCCGGCCACGAAAGTATCCTCGAGCACCCACTGGAAGAACGGCTCGGCCACTACCGGCCATCGGTCCCGGATCCGGAATCGCTGGGTGATCGCCGCCACGTCGTCTGCGGTGGTGACCGGCGTGATGCGGTCCACCATGCCGTTCGGGAACGCGACCTCAGCGGCGATCCAGTCGGCCAGGTCCGGATCGAGCGCCTGGGCGTAGGCGGTGAACGCTCGGCGCGCCACCTCACCGTTGCCGGGAATGTTGTCGCACGACATCACGGTCAACGGCCCGGCGGCGCTCTCGCGTCGGCGACGTAGTCCCTCGACCACCAATCCGAAGACAGTCGCCGGCGGCCGCTCACCGGCCAGATCGGTGGCCACGGACGGGTTGGTGAGATCGAACTCGCCGGTCACCGGCGAGAAGTTGTAGCCGCCCTCGGTGACCGTGAGAGAGACGATTTTGATGGCCGGATCGGCCAAGCGCTCGATCACTGCCTCCGGATCCTCCGGCGCGAACAGATAATCCACGATGGAGCCGATCACTCGGGCGGTCCAGGTCCCGTCGGGTGACTTCTCCACCAGTGTGTACGCACAGTCCTGGTCAGCCATCACTTGCCGCATCCGTCGATCGCCCGGGAGCACGCCGACCCCACAGATACCCCACTCGAACCCTTGGCCGAGCCGGAGCAACCGATCCACCGCCAGCGCCTGGTGTGCGCGATGGAAGCCACCGACGCCGAGGTGCATGATGCCCGTGGTGATAGCGGAGCGGTCGTAGCTGGGCAGCTCGACCTCGGACGTGGCTGCGGAGAAGGCGTCGTCGGCGCTCATCCCAGCACCGTAATCCCCTCCGGTCGAGCACCGCGGAGGGCGTGGTTCACCAGCTCGTCGACGTCGTGAGCGACCCGCCCCGGGCGGCGCCCACCTTCGGGTCCATGGCAGAGTGAACCCCGACGCCGGCGGGGCGCCAATCCGGCCCGATGACGGGCAACATCTCATTCCAAGGAGGGATCGATGAGCGAGTCGACTCAAGGTCCGAGCGAAGGCGTGGACGACCTGGAGGGTCCGGCCGACGGCGGCGCTGAAGGCGTCCCCGGCATCCATGACGGCGGGGCTGACGGCGGCGCCGATGGCGGCGCGGACAGCGGCGCCGAAGGACCGGCCGAC
>JAKDLH010000227.1 GCA_030452945.1 Microlunatus sp.
CCCACCGTCGGCTACATGATCATCGGTTTGGCCCTGGTGGTCGTCCTGGCGTGAGGACGACCGGTCAGGCCGCCGACAGCGGCTTCTGCGCGGCGAGCAGTCGCAGCCGACGAGCTACGAACCCGGACAGCCCGGCGTCCTCGTCACTGCGCACCAGCCCGGCGGCCTCGATCTGGTCCGCGATGTCGGCGGCCAGGTGGCTGGTCAGATCGAACAGCCACAGCCGTCCGCCGGGCGTCAGAACCCGGGACTGCTCGGCCAGCGCGGCTGCGGGATCGGCCCAGTGATGAGAACTCAGGGTCGAGACCACCACGTCGATCGAGTCACTTGCCGACGGCAGGTCTTCGGCGGCGGCCTGGAGGGTGTGAGCGTTCGGCAGACCGGTCAGCCGACGGTCGGCCTGTCGCAGCATGTCGGCGGAGGGGTCGACACCGGTCACCGTCAGATCGGGCCGGCGGCGAGCGATCGCCTCGACCAAGTGGCCCGGACCGGTGCCGATGTCGAGCACCCGGCCGCCCGGAGCGATCCCGGCCGTGAGACTCTCCGCGATCCGCCGGTAGGTGCCACGCAGCACCAGCCCGACGAAGAGATCGTACGGCCGCACGATCCACCCGGAGATCACGCCGTGGCGGTGGTCACCGTGCTGGTGCCGGCGGGACGGGTGACTGGAGGTCGGCATACGAGCGAGGCTAGTCCGTCGGGGCTGGTCACCCGGCGCAGGATCGCTTCGGCCTCGCTGCGATCAGGTGGCACTTCCGCGATGCTCGGCTGCCCGAGCCGACCGCGGCGGCCTGCTTCACGCCAAGTCGACCCGCACGCCAAGCAACCGCACCGGTCGGGTGATGCCGAATCGGGCTAGCACCTCGATCGCCTTCGCGACCACGACGCCCGGATCGTTGGTGGGCTCGGCGAGCTTGCCGGTCTTCGTCTGGGTGAAGAACGTCGAGGTTCGTACGATCACGCCGACCTGAGACGCCAGCCGGCTGTCGGCGAAGACATCTCGACAGACGCTTTCGGTCAACGCCACGACCTGGGCCGCAATCTCGGCCGGATCGATCAGGTCGCTGGGGAAGGTCACCTGCTTGCTGCGCGACTTCGCCACCCGCTCCTCGGTTTGCACCGTGCGTGACGTGCCGCCGCGGGCGAGCGCTCGCAGTCGCGGACCGATCGTGGGACCGAACCACGCCGCCAGGTCGTCGCGGTCCGCGGTGGCCAGATCGGTGACGGTTGTGAGGCCATGAGCACCGAGTCGGGTGCCGGTCCGCTTGCCGATTCCCCACAGATCAGTCACCGGCCGATCGCCCATCAACGGCAGCCAGTTCGCCGACCACAGACGGAAGACTCGCTCGGTCGAGGCCTTGGCGAAGACGGTCGCCATCTTGGCTCGCTCCTTGGTTTCGCCGATCCCCACCGCGCAGGTCAGTTCGGTCTGCTGGTGGACAGCAGCGCGGATTCTCCTCGCCAGAGACTCCGGATCGGCGGTCGTCGCGCCGAGCACGGCCTCGTCCCAGCCCCAGACCTCAACGGGCAGGTCGAAACCACGCAGTACCGCCATCACCTCCGCGCTCGCGGCGTCGTAGGCGGGGTGATCCGTCGGCAGGAAGATCGCTGGTGGACATCTCGCAGACGCCCGCACCAGCGGCATCCCGGAGTGAACCCCGTACGCCCGAGCCTCGTACGACGCTGTCGCGACGACCTGGCGAGCGCGGGTCGGGTCACCGTCGCCCCCGACGATGACCGGCAGCCCCCGCAGTTCTGGTCGACGCCGGATCTCCACCGCGGCCAGGAACTGGTCCAGGTCGACGTGCAGAATCCAGGACTCGATCGCCACGCGGGACAGACTGCCGCATCGGATGTCGGCCGCGCTCGGGTTCCAGGCGACGGCGGTCGAATATCCTGGCCTCACTTCAGACTGTTCGCTCCACCCGTGCTCGGCGACAGGGATGACTATGCATCTGCGCGTCCTGGGCAGTGTCGAGCTCGCCGAGCCGAATGCGCCGGTGGACCCGCTGCCCGCCCGACTTCGTCGGCTGCTGGCCGGGTTGCTGATCCACGCCGACACCGTGGTGTCGGTGGACGCCCTGGCTGACATCGTCTGGGGCGACGCAATCCCGAAGCATCCGCCGGCGTCGCTGCACAACCTCGTCGCCCGGCTCCGCAAGCGTCTGGCGGCCGCCGGAGCGGAGGCGAGTCTGGCGACCAGGCCACCTGGCTACTGCCTGCAGATCGCTCATGCCGACTTCGACGCGAGCCAGTTCGAGGACCTCGTCGGCGCCGCCCGCCGGACACGAGGCGCGGGTCGAGACTCGGATCGAACTGACCAAGTGGCGGGGCTGATCGATCGCGCGCTGAACCTATGGCGCGGCACCGCTTACTCGGAGTTCTGCGACGAGGACTTCGCTCGGGCCGAGAGCGCGCGGCTGGTCGAGCTGCGCACCGGAGCGGTCGAGGAGCGGATCGACCTGGCCCTGGACCTGGGCCGTCCGGCCGAGGCGCTGGACCGGCTCGGAACCCTGATCGCCGCGGACCCGCTGCGGGAGCGGCCGCAGCGGCAGCTCATGCTGGCTCGCTACCGGTCCGGACACCAAGTCGAGGCGCTCGAGGGATATCACAGCTACCGCAGACTTCTCGGCGACGAGCTGGGGCTAGAACCGTCCGCAGCCCTGTTGGCCCTGCAGTCGGCCATTCTCCGACACGATGCCGCCTTGCAGCTGCCGGCCGTGCGGACGCCGACCGGGCGCGTGGGCATCGGGCTCCCGACCGAATCACCCGAGGTGTTTCCAGACTCCGAGCCGACTCCCCGCTCGGAGCCGGGGCGTGTTTTCCCCCGGTCACGCTCGACCGGGCTGATCGGTCGCGACGCCGATCTCGCCCGGTTGGACGATCTCGTACAGCCCGGTGACGTGGTGACCCTCGTCGGGCCGGGCGGCACGGGAAAGACCAGCCTGGCCACGGCCGCCGCCGCCCGCCTCGCGAACAGGTTCCCCGACGGGATCTGGGTCTGCGAGCTTGCCGCATTGACCGACCCCACCGTGGTGCCGGACGTGATCGGCACGCTCTTGGCCGTGCCTCGCCGGCATGGCGTCTCGACCCGCGATCGGCTGGTCGAGTACCTCCGGCCGCTCCGGCTGCTGCTGGTCCTCGACAACTGTGAACAGATCCTGGACGGTTGCGCCGAGCTGATCACGGCCGTGTCGCGGGACTGTCCCGGGGTGGCGGTGCTGGCGACCAGCCGGGAACCCCTCGACGTGGCCGGCGAACGGATGGTGTTGGTCGCGCCGCTCGGCGACGAGGCAGCCGTGGCCCTGTTCGTCGAGCGAGCGGGTCGGGTTAGTCCTGGGTTCAGCCCAGACGCCGAGACCACGGCCATCATCGACGAACTCTGTCGCCGGCTCGACCGGCTCCCACTCGCCGTCGAGCTTGCGGCAGTTCGGATGCGCGTGATGAGTGCCGAGGATCTGCTGCGGCGGATCTCGTGGCGCTTTCGGCGCCTCCACGCTGGCGGCCGCGCGGCGCGTCACCAGTCACTGGGCGCCCTGATCGACTGGTCGTACGATCTGCTGGACCCCAGCCAGCGCACTGTGTTCGAGCTGATTTCGGTGTTCGCGGGCGGCTTCACCCTCGAGGCGGCCGAGCACCTGATCACCCAGGTTCCTCACCTGGAAGCCAGCCTGGATTACGCCGCCGCCGCAGACCTGGTCCTCACCTTGGTCGACCGGTCGATGATCATGGCCTACCACACGGGGCGCCGCCCCCGCTACGCCTTGCTGGAGACCTTGCGCGCCTACGCGAGAGATCGGTTGGCCGCCGGTCTGTATGCGGACTCGGCCTACCGGGCGCATGCCACCTACATCGCTACGCAGGTCGACGAGGAAGTCTCGGGTCTCTACGGGCGCCGGCACGCCGAGGCGGCTGCGCGGCTCGACGGTCTCCTGGCGGAGGTGCGGTCGGCGCACGATTGGGCCTTGACTCATGACCTCGCGCTGGCCGAGCGCCTGGCGACAAGTCTCTGGCCCTATGTCGAGACTCGGATGCCGGCGGAAGTGCCGCAATGGGCCGAGCGCACGCTCGATGCGGTGCAATCCGCCGCCTCGGGGACTGACGGACCGACGATCGCTCGACTCTGCGCGGTGGCGGCTGCCGGGGCGCGGTTTGCCGGCGACCTGCCGAGGGCGCGGCAGCTGATCGAACGGGGTCTGGCCGAAGTCAGCGATCCCGCAGACGAGGCTTACCTGCGCTTCGTGCTCGGCGACGTGGCCTTGTTCGAGGGCCAGTTGGACGAGGCCGCCCGGCTGGCCGACGAGCTGGTGGCGGCGGCCGGGGCCGGGCTCTTCGGTGCGTTCGAGCACGTCGCCCAGGGCATCGAACCGCTGGTCCGGGGCTACCGCGGCGACCCTACAGGCGGCGTCAGCCGGGCTGACGAGCTTCGCGCCCAGGCGGAGGCCAACGGTGACATCGTGGGGGCGGGGTGGATGCGATACATCCGCGGCGAGCTGTTGCTGGACAGCGATCCGCAGCAGGCCAGGCCCTGTCTGGAGCAAGCCCTCGACGTGGGTCGACGGTTCGGCGATCGCTACCTGGTCGGAGTGTCGCTGGTCTCTGTCGCCTCGGTGTCCAGCCGGCACGGCGACCCGGTCGCCGCGGCCGGGGTCTTCCGCGATGTGGTCGAGCACTGGCACCGAGTAGGCGACTGGACTCATCAGTGGACCACGATCCGCAATGTCGCCGACTTGTTGAGCCGCCTGCGCCGCGACGAGCCTGCCGCTGTGCTTCTCGGTGGTCTCCAGACTCGTTCTGCCCCGTTGTTCGGCGGCGAGTTGGAACGACTGCTGGAGGTCCGGTCAACACTTGTCCGTCGACTCGGGCAGGACCGGTTTGACTCGCTGACCGCAGTGGGCGCGGGCCTCGACGACAATCAGGTGGTGGACCAAGCCCGCGGCGCACTCCGCGAGGTTGGTTCCGGCTGAGTCGTGCTCAGCCGGTCCGGGTCAGCCGGTCAGCCGGTAGAAGCGCCAGAATCCGAAGTCGGTGATCGGCAAAGTCGTGACGTCGGTGAAACCGGCGGCCTGGGCGTAGGCACGCAGGATTGGCAGCCGCATCACGGTGCCCGTGGCCTCGCTGGGCCGGTGGGACAGCCCGTCCGGCAGGCAGACGAACAGGCTGAAGCCGTACATGATCTTCTCGATGTCGTTTCCAGGCGAGGCGAATGCTCCGTCCACCGCCTCGTCCATGATCACCACCGGTCCACCGTCGGCGACCGCGGCGCGCATCGCCGTCAGCACCTCGACGGGACGAGGCATGTCGTGCAGACACTCGTATGCGAACACGGCGTCAAACGGACCGTCGACCGCTAAACCGCCGCCGTCAGCGGCATGGAACCGAACCCGGTCCTCGACCCCAGCCGTAGCCGCGTTCCGCCGCGCGAGTTCCACCGATGGATCGTCGGTGTCATAGCCGTCCACCCGCAGATGCGGGTACGCCTGAGCCAGGGCAATAGCCGACCAACCCGCTCCCGCGCCGACATCGGCGATCCGGGCTCCAGCGCGAGAGAGCACCCGGTGCAGATCCTCGATGTCGGCGAAGGCGGCGGGCAGCTGATCGAACCAGGGTCGGTTCAGGTCGGCCTGAGATTCTCTCGCCTCGACACCGAACTGCTGCCAGCTGACCCCACCACCGGTGCGGTAGGCCTCCAGCAGTGCCGGCATCTGACCACCGCTGGCGGCGAACATCCGGGCCAGCGGGGCCAGGTAGAGCAGGCTCCGCTCGTCGGTCAACACCTCAGCCGGGCCAGCC
>JAKDLH010000228.1 GCA_030452945.1 Microlunatus sp.
GGCCCCGGATTGTCGCTCGGGTTTGTCAGACCTGCTCTAGCTGCAGACCGAGCGACAACCGCAAACCCGAGCGACAACGGGGTCGAGTGCCAGTGGGACCCGGGCACAGCCGGGCCGCAGCCGGGGACAGCGGGGCGGCCGCAGCCAGACCCTCCGGAGGGAATCAGCAACCCTCCGGAGCGAATCAGGACAGCGACGCCTCTTCGAGCATCTCGGTGACCAGGGCGGCGATCGGGGAGCGTTCGGAGCGGTGCAGGGTGACGTGGGCGAACAGCGGATGACCCTTCAGCTTCTCCACCACCGCGACGACCCCGTCGTGGCGTCCGACCCGCAGATTGTCCCGCTGGGCCACGTCATGGGTCAGCACCACCCGGGAATCCTGTCCGACCCGGCTCAGCACGGTCAGCAGCACGTTGCGCTCCAGCGATTGGGCCTCGTCGACGATCACGAACGCATCATGCAGGGAGCGGCCGCGGATGTGGGTCAGCGGCAGCACCTCCAGCAGATCGCGGGCCAGCACCTCCTCGATCACCGGCCTGGACGTCACCGCGCCAAGAGTGTCGAAGACGGCTTGCGCCCACGGCGCCATCTTCTCCCCCTCGGTGCCCGGCAGGTAGCCGAGGTCTTGCCCACCGACCGCGTACAGGGGCCGGAAAACGACCACCTTGGCGTGCTGGCGCCGCTCCAGCACCGCCTCCAGACCCGCGCACAGCGCCAGGGCCGACTTGCCGGTGCCCGCCCGGCCACCGAGAGAGACGATGCCAATCGCGGGGTCCAGCAGCAGGTCCAGCGCGACCCGCTGTTCGGCCGAGCGTCCGTGGATGCCGAACGCGTCGCGATCCGCCTTGATCAGCCGCAGCTCCTTGCCCGGCGTGACCCGGGCCAGCGCGGTCGACTGGCTCCCGATCAGGACCACGCCGGTATGGCACGGCAGGTCCCGCGCGGCTTCTGAGTCAAGGACCCCGTGGGCGTACAGGGCGTCGAGCTGGTCAGAGCCCACCTCCAGCTCGCTCATCCCGGTCCAACCGGACTCGACGGCGAGCTCGGCTCGATACTCCTCGGCCGGCAGACCGACAGCCGAGGCCTTGACCCGCATCGGCAAGTCCTTGGAGACCAACCTCACGTTGCGGCCCTCGGCGGCGAGGTTCAGCGCGACAGCCAGGATGCGGGAGTCATTGTCGCCGAGCCGAAACCCGGGCGGCAGCAGCTCGGGGTCGGTGTGGTTCAACTCGACGTGCAGCCTGCCACCGATGTCGTTGACCGACACCGGGGCGTCCAGCCGCCCGTAGGTGATCCGCAGATCGTCGAGATGCCGCAACGCCACCCGGGCGAAGTATCCCAGTTCGGCGTGGTGCCGCTTGGCTTCCAACTCGGTGATCACCACGATCGGCAACACGATGTCGTGCTCGGCGAAGCGGCTGAGAGCATGCGGATCGCTGAGCAGGACCGAGGTGTCGATGACGTAGGTGCGGCGGGCAGTGGCCGAAGACATTCGATGTCCCCTTCTGGAGGCCGCACGCCTTGGGCGCCCGGCCTCACCCCTAGGTGGTGGGCCGGGATGCGCAGGCCGGGTCCGGTCTGCTGCTCTGCTCCGTCAGGTGACGGATCATTCGCGCCTCCCGCACGGTCCGCTGAATCCGCGTCCCGCACTGGCAACGTACGTCCTCTGGCAGCGGCATCAGCCGCGTACACGCCGGAGGTCAGCCGAATCTTCTTCCGCCGCGGCGTCCCCGTCCGCTGGCGGCGGTCCAGTCAACCGCCGAAGCGGCGCTCCCGATCCGCGTACGAACGCAGGGCCCGGATGAAGTCGACCTTGCGGAAATCCGGCCAAAGCGCCTCGCAGAAGTAGAACTCGCTGTGCGCCGACTGCCACATCAAGAAGCCGGACAGGCGCTGCTCGCCGGAAGTCCGGATGATCAGGTCCGGGTCGGGCTGGCCCCGGGTGTAGAGGTGCTGCGCGATGTGGTCGATGTCGAGCGTGCGGGCCAGCTCCTCGATGGAGGTGCCGTCGCGGGCGTGCTCGTCGAGCAGCGAGCGGACCGCGTCCCGGAGCTCGTGCCGGCCCCCGTACGACACCGCGATATTGACCACCGTGCCGTCGATCCCCACCGTCTCGGCGTCGGCGGCCTTCATCGCCGCGGCCATGTCCGGCGGCAGCAGATCCAGCGCGCCGACCGGATGAATCCGCCAGCGACGCGTCGCGGACAGTTCGGTGACCATCTGCTCGATGACGTCCAACAGCGGGCCGATCTCCGCCTTCCCGCTCCGCTGAAAGTTGTCGGTGGAGAGCACCCAGAGGGTCACCACCGGGATCGCCAGCTCGTCGCACCACTCGACGAACTCCTTCAGCTTGTCCGCACCGGCCTGATAGCCGGCGACGAGCGGTTGGCCGGGCGCGTTGGCCCGCGCCCACCGGCGGTTGCCGTCGGCCAGGACGGCGACGTGCTGGGGACGGCGCTCCGGGTCGAGCTCGGCGATCAGGCGGTGCTCGTAGGTGGCGTAGAGCAGCCCGGACGGGTGGAGCCGGTCGACGACCTCCTTGAGCCGCTCCAGCCGGCCGCGGGGTAGTCGCGCCATCCCCGCAGCGTAGCGCCGCCGCCGATCGTCCAGACGCCCGCAATGCGCCCAAGCTCACGGATGCGCCCAAGCTCACTCGTTCGATCCGGTCCGTTCGGCGACCTGACCTCGTACCCTGAATCTAGGGGACCACAACTTGCTCGCCGATTTAGTCCGTCCCGGAATTCGCGTCACCCACTCATGAAGAAGGAAGTGTCATGTCCCGCTTGGCTCCGTCGGACCAGCGCCCGCCGTCCGAGGACACCGAGGACATCTCGCACGATCCTGGCGCCGGCCCTGGCCCCAGCGACAAGCTCACCGAAGTCGCCCAGTTGGTCAAGCCGAAGCTGCGCGGCTGGCTGCACGCGGGCACCGCTCCCCTGGCCACGGCCGGCGGAATCGTGCTCGTCGCCCTCGCCCCCGACTCCGCGGCCCGGGTCGCGGCCGCCGTCTACCTGGCTGCCTCCCTCCTACTGTTCGGTACCAGCGCGATCTACCACCGCTTCTCCTGGGGTCCTCGCGGGGACGCGATCCTGCGCCGGATCGACCACGCCAACATCTACGTGTTCATCGCGGGCAGCTACACACCGCTGGCAGTCCTGCTGCTCCCGCCCCGGTCCGCCACCACCTTGCTGGTGATCGTCTGGTCCTCAGCCCTGGTGGGCTTGTCGTTCCGGCTGCTCTGGCTCAGCGCCCCACGATGGCTCTACACCGCGCTCTACATCGCCATGGGCTGGGCGGCGCTGTTCTGGTTGCCGCAGTTCCTGACCAACGGCGGGGTGGCGGTGTTCACCTTGATCGTGGTCGGCGGCCTGCTCTACACCGGCGGCGCCGTCGTGTACGCCCGCAAGCGGCCGGATCCGTGGCCGCGGTGGTTCGGCTACCACGAGATCTTCCACGCCTGCACCATCTTGGCCTTTGCGGCCCACTACGTCGCGATCTCCCTGGCGATGTATCGCTGACCTCCGCGATCGCTTCCGAGGGTCAGGGCGTACGGAGTTGTGCAGCCAGCTCGTCGGTGTCGGTGACCGGCAGTCGACAGACGAAACCACGGCACACGTACGCCGTCGATCGACCGCCGTGCGCCGATCGATCGGCCAGCAGGGCCAAACCGTCGGCATCCGGCCGCCCCGCCACGATCACCGACCCGGCGGGAGCCAGCCGGTAGGCCGTCCGCACCAGCGCCCGGGTCGCCTGGACGGTGGGGTCGCCGACGATCGCCACCTCCACCGGGGGTCGAACCATCCGGCTCGCGGCCGCGGCCAGCAACCAGCCGGCGAACCGGGGCGCCCGCGACACCAGACCCCCGGCGGTGGCCGCCGCCCGGTCGGCGCGATCAATGAGCTCGGTCCGCCCGGTCGCGGTGCCCAGCAGGCGCAGCGCGTGCACGGCCGTGCTCAGCCCGGACGGAGTCGCGTTGTCGGACGGGTCCTGCGGTCGGAGATAGAGCCGCTCGGTACCGGTCGCGGTGTCGAAGAATCCGTCCCCGTCCGCGAACGCCGAGCCGATCACCTTACTCAGCTGCTCGGCTCGTCCGAGCCACGTCGGGTCGGCGTCGGCCATCGCGAGCCGCGTACAAGCCAGCACCATCGCGGCATAGTCCTCCAGCGCCCCGGGTGAATCGCCGACCACCCCGTCGCGAGAGGTACGCCGCAGCCGGCCGTCGACCCAGTGCACACCCCACACCAGGTCGGCGGCGTCGCGGGCCAGATCCAGCCACTCCGGCCGGTCGAAGACCCCGGCGGCTTGGACCAACGCCTCGATCAACCACCCGTTCCAGGCGGCGACCACCTTGTCATCCCGCTCGGGGCTGGGCCGCTGCGACCGGATGGCTTGTAGCCGGTTACGGACGTCGGCCAACCTGACCGGATCCGGGTCGCCGAGCAGTCGCAGCGTGGATCGACCGTGCTCGAAGGTGCCCGATTCGGTCACCCCGAAGATCTCGGCTGCCCAGGCGCCGTCTTCGGGGCCGAGGGCTTCGAAGAACTGGCCGCGATCCCAGGCGTAGTAGGCGCCCTCGGTCGTGTGGCCGTCGGCGTCGAGGCTGTCCGCGTCCAGACTGGCGGCGTACGCCCCTTCCGGGGTCCGCATCTCGGTGACCAGCCAGTCGATCGTCTCCGCGACCACTCGCTCCCCGATCGGATTCGGTCTCACCCGCCACCAGTGGGTGTAGACGCCAAGCAGGAGGGCATTGTCGTACAGCATCTTCTCGAAATGCGGCACCACCCAGCCGGCATCGACGCTGTATCGCGCGAAACCGCCGGCGAGCTGGTCGTAGATCCCGCCCCGGGCCATGGCCCGACAGGTGCCGTCCACCATCGCCAAGGACTCCTCGTCACCCAGCCGCAGCAGTCCTTCCAGCACCATCGACGGAGGGAACTTCGGCGCGCCGCCGAAGCCTCCGCGAACCTGATCGTAGGTGCTCCGCAACTCGGCCCGAGCCTGGTCGAGGTCGGCGGCCGTGACCTCGCCGGGCAGCTTCGGGGCGTGCCGCGCGGCCAGCTCGCCGGCGATGTGCTCGGCACTGGACAGCACCTCCGAGCGGCGGTCCCGCCAGGCCGAGGAGACGGCGTCCAGCAAATCAGCGAACGCGGGCAGCCCGTGCCCCGGCCGGGGAGGGAAGTAGGTACCGGCGTAGAACGGCCGCCGGTCGGGGGTGAGGAAGACGCTCATCGGCCAGCCTCCCTGACCGGTCAGGGCCTGGGTGGCGGCCATGAAGACCGCGTCCACGTCGGGCCGCTCCTCCCGGTCGACCTTGACCGCGACGAAGTGCTCGTTCAGGATCTCAGCCGTGGCCTGGTCCTCGAACGACTCGTGGGCCATCACGTGGCACCAGTGGCAGGCCGCGTACCCGACCGACAGGAAGACCGGTACGTCCCGGGCTCGAGCCTCCGCGAACGCGTCGTCGCACCACGGCCACCACTCCACCGGATTCTCGGCATGGCTTTGGAGATAAGGACTGATCGAGTTCGACAAGCGGTTCATCGGTCTGCTCCCATGCCGTCGACTGGGAAGTCGCGGCGGCTTCAGGGTGGCTGAAGCCGACCTTCTCTTCCCACTCGACGCTTAGCCGCTCACAAGTTCAGGACGAGTCAGGTCTGACCGGGCGAGGGTGGTTCGCCTCGAGTTTCCGGCGTCTTGGCACGGAGGTCCGGGATCGGTGGCGATGACGCCGCCGACCTCCCAGGGTCCCCACCCAACGTCCCAGGGTTCCCGCCCAACGTCCCAG
>JAKDLH010000229.1 GCA_030452945.1 Microlunatus sp.
GACCAGCCGCCGCGTCGGCGTGCCACGGCGTACGTCTCCCCGCCGACGCCGGGCAGGCACCACAACACGTCCGGCTCGTCGTCGGGGTCCTTCTCCTCCGGTTTCCCGGGCGGCGGGGCGGGACGTTTGGAGGTGAACAGCAGGTCGCCGTCGCGGGTGAAGGTCGCGGTGCCCTCGCCCTCGACCGAACGGGTCCAGCGTCGGGCGGGCGCGGCACCGGCAGGATCGACCCGCCACCACGACGTGACGTACGCGGTCCCCGCCGGGTTGGGCGCCGACACCCCGACCAGGAGGGTCGTGCCGTCGGGGGCGACCACGAGGTTTCCCAGCCGCGGCGTGGCGACAAAGTCGTCCAGCTCGTACCAAGGGTGAGGGCCCGCAGGCGCCGCCTGGTCTGGCTCCGCGGCTGTGGCGATGCGGTCGGTCATTCGTTCCCCCTTGATGGCTCAGTGCCGGACCCCTCGATCACCGTCCCGGAGGTGACCGTCGAGGCCTCGCCGGAGTCCTCTAGCACACCGGCGCCGACCACGGTGACCTCGGACTCGAACGTCCAGTCTCCGGCCACGGTGAGGCTGGTGGCTTGCTTCAAGGACGGCGCGCCGGCAGGGAACCGGTCGGAGAACTTGGCGATCGTCTTATAGTAGGCGCCGTCCAAGTCGACCAGCGGAGCCGGGTCGGCGACGCGGGTCAGCAGCCCGTCCGAGCCCACCTCGTACGCGTCGGACTGCAGCAGCAGCAGATCGTTGGTGGTCTTCACCGGCAGGAATCGTTCCCGGCCCACCCCGATCGCCGTGGCGCCCTCGAACACCTCGATCGCCGCGCCCATCGCGGACTCGATCTGGATCACCGGGGTCGAGGATGAGTCAGCTGGATCGACGGTCTTCTCGTTCTTGATCAGCGGCAGGCCGAGGACGGCGTTCCGCTCGGTCAGCGTGCGCGACAGCACCTCCAGGTCGAACCAAAGGTTGTTGCAGTGGAAGTAAGGGTGCCGGAACTCGTCGGTGAAGAAGGCCATCTCGTCGGCGGCCGTCTGGGCGGTGTCCCGCAGAATGAGCTGGCGATCCGCCTTGCGGATGGCCAGGTGGCCGCCCTTCCGGTCGGCGGCGGTCCGGCGGCAGATCTCGGCCGCGTAGGGGGCTCCGCTGGCCGCGAACCAGCCAGCGATCTTCGCGTTCGGAGCCGCTCCCAGATTATCGGAGTTGGACACCGACGCGTACCGGTAACCAGCCGCGAGCAGGCGGTCGAGCAGACCGGAGGAGCTTAAGGCGGGATAGAGGTCGCCGTGGCCCGGCGGGCACCACTCCAGCGTCGGATCGGCCGGCCACTCCACGGGCGTCAGGTCGTCGACCCGCAACTTGGGCTCAGAGCTCTGCAGGAAGTCCAGACCGAGATCGTCCACTTCGAGATCGGCGTACGTGGCCAGTGCGGCCAGTGTGTCGTCCCGGGTTCGGAAGCTGTTCATGAAGATCAGCGGCAGCTTCGCGTCGTGGGTGCCGCGAGCACTCATCACCTGCTCCACGATGATGTCGCAGAACGTCTTGTTGTCGCGCACGGTGAGCAACGACTTGGCCTTGTCCATCCCCATCGAGGTGCCAAGACCGCCGTTGAGCTTGATGATCACGGTCTTGGCCAGCGCGGCCGAGGCGTCGACGTCGCTGACGTCGGCATCGGCGAGTAGTTGAGGATCAGTCAGGGGTTCAATCGAATCCTCCGCGATGAAGCCGGTGACCCCCTCCTCCAGCTGACGGTAGTAGTGGCTGAAGACGTCGATGGCTTGTTGGGCGACGCCGGCGTCGGTCATCTTCTCCCGGGCAAGGGCAAGTCCTCGGTCACTCATGGAACTGATCCTAGGGAATCGGTGTGACGCGAGGTGACCCGGCGTTGCCCGGTCAGGTGCTGATGATCACTTCTTGGGTTTGGGCACCAGCGAGGCGAGCAGGGCGGCGCTGGCCTGTTCGATCTGCTGCTGCGCGTCGGCCCGGGAGATGGTCGGCGTGCCGTCCCCGGGCTGGGAGCCGTAGTCGCCGAAGAAGGCGTGGATGCCACCGTCGACCACGACGTAGGTCGTCGATTCGGGCAGCTTGGCCTTGGAGGTCTCGATCTTCTCCGGCGTCGCCAGGCCGTCCTCCGAGCCGGAGATCGAGGTGACGATCAAGTCCGTCCGATCCAGTTTGCCGGCGGGGTAGGACGCGTACAGCAGCAAACCGCTGACGGGATGGCTGTCGGCGTACGACGATGCGGCCACCCCACCCAGGGAGTGTCCACCGACCGCCCAATGGCCGATCTCGGGGTGGTTCTCGATCACCGCATCGGGCTGGGAGCTGTTCGGCAACGCGAAACCGAACGGCGGCTTGACCACCGCTACCAGGTAGCCCGCCTCGACGAGCGGACGAAGCACCTGGGCGTACGCCTGCGGGTCCACCCGGGCGCCGGGTAGGAACACCAGACCGACGGTGGGCTCGACCAAGCCGCCCTTGGCGTTGCGAGCGGTCTTCTTCATCTCAAACCAGGTGAGCCGATCCGAGACTCCGATGTCGCCGCTGGACCGCATCGCGGCGATCGCCACCGGATCGGCCGGGAACGGTCGGGCCCAGGCCAACCCGGCGGTGAGGGCGACGCAGACGATCAGAGCAGGCACACCGAGGGCGAGTCGGACCTGGGCCCGACGACGTTGCTGCGTCGGGGTCCGGCGCCGAGGTTGGCCGTCACCACCGTCGACGTAGCTGTCGTAGCGTTCGCCCACCAGCAGCGACCCGATCGCCCAGAAGACCGCGATGACACCGGCGATACCCACCGCGATGGTGGTGATCAGCATGGCCGGATGGCCGTTCAACAGGGTCGACCCACGCGTCCAGATCAGCCAGATCGCGACGGCGAGCATCGCGAGTCCGACCGGCAGCCAGCACGCCGCCAAAGCGATCCGACTGGTCGTACCCGGCTGCGACACCCGGGCAGTCTAGGTCGCGCCCGGTCGAGCACGGTGGACTTGGCGATCGAGCCGCGCGCATCAGTCAGGTCCTCCTGAAGGCCCCCGGAGTATCGTCTGCAGACGTTGACCGACGACACGATCGAGGAGGGGCTGTGCCGAAGACCACGAAATCCGGGCGGCCGATCGCCGAAGAGCTGCCCAGCACGCTGGAGCGTTCTGGAGACAAGGCGCAGCGGACCTTCGCCAAGACCTACGACTCGGCGGCGGAGCAGTACTCCGACGAGCAGCGCGCCCATCAGACTGCCTTCGCGGCGCTCAAGCACACCCACGAGAAGGTGGGTGATCATTGGGAGCCCAAAGAGTCCGCCGGACCGAGTGACGCACAGGCCGAGGGAGGGCGGGACACTGACCGGCCTACCGCGGGAGGCGTCGACGCCAACGCCTCCAAGAAGCACCTGTACGAGCTGGCCCGGCGTCTGGACGTCAAGGGTCGGTCGACGATGACGAAGGCCGAGCTGGTGGAGGCATTGCAGAAAGCCAACGACCGGCACTCGGCTCAGGCGCGGAAACGGTGACCGGGTAAGAGCACCGAAGGGCTGTCAGGGTGTGGCCGGACCGCCCGGGCACTCGAAGCTTGCTCGTGGTCGAGCAGGCCGGGTCGAGCGGTGGCGCTCGTGATCAACCGGAACGAACGCGATCCCACGATCGTCGCAGGGCAGACCTGCCATCGGCTACGCGCCTGAGCCGCAGATAGGCCCCGGGAGCAATCCGGCCCTGGAGCGAGGACCTGCGCCGATGCAGCAGGTCGACGAACTCCTCCATCGGCCGGTCGCTGTAACGGGGGAGTTCCTCGAGCCACCTCAAGCTGTGCTGGGCGTCACGCTGCGCTCGTTCGATCTCACGCCGCCGTCTCTGCTCATAGTCCGTGAGAGCAGCGGCCAACGAGATGTCTAGCTCCAGGCTGTCCGCCAAGCCGATCGCATCTTGCAGGGCGAGCTTGGTGCCGGAACCGATCGAGAAATGGGTCGTGTGCGCCGCGTCTCCGGTGAGGACCAGGTTCTGGTGATGCCAGGTTCGGTTGGTCAACGTGCTGAACCGCTGCCAGGTCATCGCGTCCCCAGCGCCGGGAAGTGCCAGCAGTTCGGCTCCGTCGAGCTGCTTCGCAAACAGTCGCTGCAACAGGTCGAGGGTCTCCTGTGTCGCCAGCGCGCCTAGGCCAAGCCCCCGCCAGGTCTCCGGCTGGCACTCAACGATGAAGGTGCTTCGGTCCGGGGCGTGACCGTACGCGTGGCACCACAGCCAACCCGCCTCGCTCTCCACGAAGGCGAAGGTGAAGGAGTCGAAGCATTTGGTGGCCCCCAGCCACACGTACCTATTCTGACTCGGCGAGGAGAGCGGACCGAACGTTTCGACGTGTGCCCGCCGCAATCTGCTGTGCACACCGTCCGCGGCCACCACCAGATCCGCGTCCGGAAGTGCTGCCGGGTCGACTTCGCGATCGAAACGGACCAGCACACCGACCTGTTGAGCGCGTTCGATCAACAGGGCGAGCAGTCGCTGTCGGGCGATCGCGAACCCGCGAGGCTCCGGGTCGAAGACGGAGTCATCGCGACGGTCCACTCGCATCCCGTGCCACTCGTAGCACGCCGCGGCCAGCGCCTGACCGGTTGGCGGGTCGGCCGCGAACACGTCGTCGAAACCGTCGTCCCAAAGCACCACCCCCCAGCCCTGCACCGATTCCCGACCGTCCCGCTCCCTGACCTCCACGTCCATCTCGGGATGGCGACGCTTCACCAACAACGCGAAGAACAAGCCTGCGGGGCCGCCACCAACGCAGAGAATTTTCACCGGGCACTCCTCAAACCATGATCAGGTCGACGCCGGGTCGGCGACGAAGGCATCCACGAGCGCAGGCCGCGTCCCTGAGAAGGGTATCGACGACAGCTTCGGCGTGGAGCGGATTCGTCAAACAAGCCGATCTCGACCAATTTCTCGGAACCGAGGTCCCGCCTACATTCGCGGGCTATGATTTTGTACTCGTGAGCCACCTGAGTCGCCACGGGCTACCGGTGCCGGAACAGACCGCATCGGCGGTGCGGCGGTCCCACCGTTTCTCCCCGCAAACATCGTCGCGGGCCGGGATTCATTCCGTTCGTCTGCGAGTGACGAGGGACCCGGAGGAGTGGCGGCATATGGTCCACGGAGATGACGCAAACCCGTACCACGGTTGGGAGTGGCTGACCTGGATCGCTCCCCTGCTGTCGTGCGCCTTCGTTCCCTTGGTGGTCGACCGGGCGGGACAGCCAGTCGGTGCGGTGCCGTTGCTGTTGCGTCGTCAACTGACCGTGTCGAGTGCGAACATCGTGCCCATCCCCTACCTCGGCCCGATAGTCCCCAGTGAGGTGGTGCAGGAAACCACGCGCGAGGTCTTGCGCTGGGCTCGAAGGCGTGGCGTGGTCCGTCTCGAGCTGTGCCTCACCCCGCACGCGAACGCGCCCGACCAAACCATGGCGGCGGTGGGTCTGGCCGAAGAGCGGGTGGAGACATTCATGGTTGACCTGGCCGGACGGGGTGAATCGGAACTGTTCGCCGCAATAGGCGGTCAGGCACGCACGGCAGTCCGACGCAGTGAGCGGAAGGGCGTGACGATCCGGACCGCCACGGCCGAAGATCTCCGGACCGTTTTGCCCGCCGTCCACGAGGAAGCGCTCGGCGGACCGCGGCCTTACGCCCACCGCCTGGGAGATGCGTTGGCCCGGGCCGGAATCCCCGTGCCCGCTCGGTGCGCGACGGCTGTGGTGGACGGCGAAGCGATCGGAGTGTCGATCACCCTGGCCGGCTGCTCGGCGGTGG
>JAKDLH010000230.1 GCA_030452945.1 Microlunatus sp.
GCAGCCCGAGCGACAACCTGCAACCCGAGCGACTTCAGGTTTGGCGCTCAGCCTAGGACAGCAGCGGCAGGGCGCCGGAGAGATCGGCCCGGAGTCCGGAGGCGCGAACGGCGCCCGAGGCGATAGCGGCCGACCAGGGCGTACGGCCGGTAGCCAGCCGCAAGAACGTGAGCGCGTCGGTCTCGACCACGTTGGGCGGGGTGCCACGGGTGTGCGTAGGTCCGGGGTCGCCGATACCGCATTGCACGGCCGCGTACGGCGGAATTCGGACCTCGACGGAGCGTCCGGGATGCACGTCGGCGAGCATCAGGGTCAGCGACCGCACGGTCCGGCCGACGGCTGAGCGCACCAGCTGCACCGGCTCCCGGTCGGGCAGCGAACGGCTGAGGTCGTCGGCGTGGACGACAAGCTCGATGATCCGGGTCTCGATCCAGTCGGCGCTGCGCAGCGGTCCGCGCGGGGCCTCGACCACATCCGGAAGGACGGTGGCGAGTGCCTTCTCGGTGGCGGTGACCGCCACGCCGAACCGCGTCGCGAGTTCGGGTCCGTCGTCCGACCCGGTGACCGCCGCCGTCGACGTTGCGATCGCCGCCGCGCTCGGCCGGTAGCGCCCGACGTACTGCCACGCCGGCAGTGGTGGCTGGCTCGACGACTGACCCAAGACGCGGACCAAGCCCTGCTCGATCAGCACCAGGTGACCGATCAGGGTCCGGACGTCCCAACCGGTCAGCACCGACTCCTGGTCGAGTCTGGGGAGCGGGAGATCCCGCAGCCAGTCGAACAGAGCCCTGCTCTGCTCGATGAGGGCGTCACCAGCGGTGGGTCGGCTGCGCACGACCACATCTTGGCGCAACTCGGCTCTGCGTAGCATCGAGTTCTGTGACCCGTATCGAAACCGCTCAGGGCGTGCTGGCCCGTCGCGGGTTCACCGACGCCGCCACAGCGGCCCAGATCCTGTCGGAGTGGTCGATCGAGCGAGAGGATCTCCTGGGACTGGTCGCTGAGTCCGCCGATCCGGACCTCGCGCTGACGACGTTGGACCGGCTGACCGGGGTCGCCCCTGGGCTGCTGGACCGGCTGGCCGCGAGCCGGGAGCTGGCCCGCCACCTGGTCGCCGTGCTCGGCGTCAGCGCTTCCTTGGGTAAGCACCTGATCGCCCATCCCGGGCACGTCGACCTGCTGGCCGGATCGGTCGAGCCGATCCCGGGAGCAGATCTCCGGGCCGAGCTGCTGCGTTCGGTCGGGGCCGATCCTCAGGCCTCACCGCCGGTCGCCACCGACCCGGTCGGCGACGGTCTCCGGCTGAGCTACCGTGGCCAGCTGCTGCGGATCGCGGCCTGGGACGTCTGTCATCCCGAGCCGATCGAGGTGATGCCGCTGGTCGCGTCGGCGCTGTCGGACCTGGCCGACGCGACCTTGGAGGCCGCGCTGGCCATGGGACGGGCCAAGGTCGGTGCAGCGGGTCTCATGACCCGACTGGCGGTCGTCGGTCTCGGCAAGTGCGGAGCCCAGGAGCTCAACTACGTGAGCGACGTCGACGTGTTGTTCGTCGCCGAACCGGCGCTCGACGCCGACGGCCAGCCCTTGGTCAGCGGTGAGGCAGCGGTCAACCTCGCCACCCGGATGGCTGCCGAGCTGACCCGCGTCTGCTCGGCGTTCACGGCCGCGGGCACGATCTGGGAGGTCGACTCCGCTCTCCGGCCGGAAGGCAAGGCCGGGCACCTGGTCCGAACCCTGGCCAGCCACCGGACCTACTACGAGCGGTGGGCCAAGACCTGGGAGTTTCAGGCGATGCTGAAGGCCCGGCCGAGTGCTGGTGACCTGGAGCTGGCCCAGGACTTCGTAGATCTGGTGTCACCGATGGTCTGGCGGGCGGCCGAGCGGGAGAACTTCGTCGCCGACACCCAGGCCATGCGTCAGCGAGTGATCGCCCACATCCCGGCTCGAGACACCGGCCGGGAGATCAAACTGGGTGCAGGTGGGCTCCGCGACGTCGAGTTCTCGGTCCAGCTCCTTCAGCTCGTGCACGGTCGGGTCGACGAGCGATTGCGCGACCGAGCCACCCTGCCGGCTCTGCAGGCCCTGATCGACTACGGCTACGTCGGTCGGGAGGACGGTAAGGGGTTCGGGCTCGCGTACCAGTTCATGCGAACCCTGGAGCACCGCATTCAGCTGTTCCGGCTCCGGCGCACCCACGTACTTCCTGATCGCGAGGCCGACTTGCGCCGGCTCGGGCGGTCGCTGGGCTATCAGCAGCCGGCCGAGCAGGTGATGGAGATCTGGAAGCTCTCCGGGCAGCGGGTGCGCCGATTGCACGAGCGGCTGTTCTACTCCCCGCTGCTGGAGGCCGTCGCCCGGATCCCGTCGGCGCACCTGGGACTCACCGAATCCTCGGCGATGGACCGGCTGCGAGCGCTCGGCTACGCCGACCCCGGTGCCGCGCTGCGGCACATCGCCGCCCTCAGCCAAGGCGTCACCCGGCGGGCCGAGATCCAACGCCAGCTGCTGCCGGCCATGCTCGGCTGGTTCGCCCGCGCACCCAACCCCGACTACGGGTTGCTCGCCTTCCGCCAGGTCTCCGACACCCTGGGCACCACCTCGTGGTATCTGCGTGCGCTCCGCGACGAAGGCATGATGGCCGAGCGACTCGCGCGGATCCTGGCGTCGAGCCGGTACGCCGTCGCCCTGCTCCAGCGCGCTCCACAGACCATGCAGATGCTGGGCGATGACGCCGAGCTGTTGCCCAGGCTGCAAGCCGACCTGAGCGCGGAGATGCACGCGGCCGCGAGCCGGTACACCGAGGCGACCGTCGCGGTCGAGACCATCCGGGCGATCCGGCGGCGCGAGCTGTTCCGGATCGCGGCCGCCGATCTGCTCGGGTTCAGCGACGTGCTGAGCGTCGGCACCGCGCTGTCGGAACTCGCCTCGGCCACGATCGACGCCACCTTGGCGGTCGTCCGGCGGAGTTCCGAAGCCGGCGAGGTGCCGGAGATCGCGGTGATCGGCATGGGCCGGTGGGGCGGCCGCGAGCTGTCGTACGCCTCGGATGCGGACGCCATGTTCGTGATGGCGGACAGCCAGCCCGAGGCACCGGACCGGACCAAGATCGCCGGCACGGTGATCGCCGAGATGCGTCGGTTGCTCACCCGTCCCAGCGCGGTCCCGCCGCTGAGCATCGACGCGGACCTGCGGCCCGAGGGCAAAGGAGGTGCGGTGATCCGCACCCTCACGGCGTACCGCAACTACTACAGCCGCTGGTCCTCGACCTGGGAGATGCAGGCGCTGGTCCGCGCCGCCGCGATGGCCGGTGACCCCTCCCTCGGTTCGGCACTGATGGTGGTGATCGACGCGAAGCGCTGGCCCGACGGCGGACTCACTTCGGCGCAGCTTCACGAGATCCGGCGGCTGAAAGCCCGGATCGAAGCGGAACGGCTGCCGCGGGGGGCAGACCCGGCGAAGCACACCAAACTCGGGCCCGGTGGCTTGGCCGACATCGAGTGGACGGTGCAACTGCTGCAGCTTCAGCATGCGTACGAGGTCCCGCAGCTGCGCACCCCGAGGACCATCGAGGCCCTCAGGGTCGCGCAGCAGGCCGCGCTGATCGCCGCCCAGGATGCCGGCCCCTCGAAACGGCCTGGCTGCTGGCGAGCAAGATCCGGAATCAGGTCATGCTGGTTCGTGGCCGCGGCTCGGACTCGTTGCCCAGTGACAACCGGGAGCTGGCCGCGGTGGCGGAGTTGATGGGCTACGGACCGGGAAAGTCCTCGCACTTGCTTGCCGACTACCGCCGGGTCACCCGCCGCGCGCGCACCGTGGTCGATCGGGTGTTCTGGGGCGAGTCCGACAGTGGTTCGCGCCGCTGAGCTGGCCCCTGGACCACCCAGTCATCGCAGACCGGCGGCGGTGAGACGAACCTGGGCCTGCACGCCCCCCGGCGGACACTGCGGCCCGTTCGGATGAGTTACCTCTGCGCGCACCGTCACCTCGGCGAGCTGGCGGGTGTGCTCCCGGTCGCCGAACCTCCCGCTGATCCGTACGTCCCCCGCCCCCAGGTCTGCCACCCCGACGAAGCCGACGTAGGTGCCGTCGGGGGAGGTCGAGCCCGAGCACGTGCCGTCCGAGTCAGCGGAGTCGCACGGCTCGGCCACCGTGGTGGCGCCCGGTCGCAAGGACACCCGGTACGTGCCGCAGCCGGTCTGGCAGATCGTCAGGTCGAGCGCCGGATCGTCGGTCCCGCTCACGTCGCGCTTGACCAGCACCGCTACGCCGGGGACGGCGCCGATCTCGGTACAGCCGGCATTTGGCAGGCCGACGCCGGAGCATCCGGTCACCGCGGCCGTCGCGGCCACGACCAGAGCCCACACGGGGCGACGAAGCCACCGACGCACCCGCCATCGTGAGCCGCTACAACGCCGGCGCGATGCTGGCTGCGGCTCCCTTCCTGGCCGGTCGGAGCCCAGCGTCACGGGTGCTCGCCGCGGGCGTACGCGCGCTGCGCCGCGGCGTAGGCCCGCAGCGTTGACGCGGCGGTGTTGGACCAGCTGAACGTGGCCGCGTGCACCGCTGCGGTGGCTCCCAGCCAGCGAGCCCCTTCGGGGTCGTCGAGGATGGAGCCCAGCGCGTTGGCCCACTCGGCCGGGTCATGTCCAGACACCAACAGCCCGGTTTCACCGTCGTCGACCGCGTGCCGAAGACCGCCGACGTCGGTGGCCACCACCGGCCGGCCGCAGGCTTGCGCTTCCAGAGCGACCAGACCGAACGACTCGTTGTAGGACGGGACTCCGACGACGTCGCAGACGCAATACCACCGGAACAGCTCGGCGCGCGGGGAGTGCGGTCGGAACTCGACGACGTCGGCGATCTGGAGTTCATCGACCAGGTCCGGCAGGGAACTGGCCCACGACGCCTCCGGTCCGCTCGGGCTGCCGATGATGATCAGCCGCAGCCTGTGGTGACGCTCCGGATTATCGGCGACCAGCCGGGCCGCTGCCCTGATCAGGGTGTCCGGAGACTTCAGCGGTTGGATCCGGCCCACGAACAAGATCACTTCGGCGTCCTGGGCGACCCCGAGCTGCGCGCGGGTCTTGGGTTGATCGCACGGGTGGAAGGTGTGCAGATCGACCCCCGGAGGGACGACCGCGATCTGTTCCGGCCGAGCGTGATAGTGGCGTTGGAGCTCGGCGGACTCGTCGTCGGTGTTGGCGGTGAGGATGTCGGCGGCGGCGACGATGGCGGCCTCACCCCGTTCTCTGACGTCCGGTTCGCCGACGTGGTGGGTCCCCTTGAGCTCGTTCTTCACCCGCGCCATCGTGTGCATGGTGTGCGTCATCGGGATCCGGCGCCGCGCACGCAGCTCGGCGGCCACCAACCCGGACAGCCAGTAGTGCGAGTGCAGGACCTGGTGCTCGGCGACGTGCGGCTCCATCGCCGCGGTGAACTCCTCCAGGTGATGGGGCAGGTCCTCCTTGGCCACCTCACCGACCGGGCCGGCGGACACCTGGATCACCCGGGCATGTTCGTTGATGTCCACGACGTCGGGGATATCCGGATCGCAGCGCCGCGTGAACACGTCGACCCCAAGACCCCGTTCGCCGAGCCGTTTGGACAGTTCGGCGACGTACACGTTCAGGCCACCCGCATCGCCGACGCCGGGGGTCGCCAGCGGAGACGTATGCACGCTGACCATCGCGACGCGTCGCGGATAGGGGGTGGTCGACCGCACCGGCTCAGGTTACGTGCCGGTGGGTGCGTGTGGGACGGGACCCGACGCAAACATGCGGGT
>JAKDLH010000231.1 GCA_030452945.1 Microlunatus sp.
TGTCGCCGAGGCCCCCTCGGCTCTCACGCTCCGCGAATGGGCCCGGGAGAACGGCTACGAGGTTTCTGACCGTGGTCGGATCCCGGCCGTGGTCCTAGAAGCATGGGAGCAGACCAACTAGTCACCCGCCTGCCGTCACGTGGCTGGCGGCTGTACCCATCTCGGGGCCATCCAACTCGACTGAGGCAAACGTGGCCCGGAGATCGCGTTCCGGCGGGCGATGGTCTATCGGCGTCCAGTGCCGCCCCGATGCGGTGGACGCCGACTCGACACCCCAGCGAGCACGACCGGTCCGCCGGCGGATTCGCTCAGGAGCGCCGCGGGCACCGCTGTCAGTCCGCTGCCGCACTGGCAGTCGACCGCCAAGCCCGGTACGCGCTCGCCCCGTCACGCGCGCAACGCCGCCGCGCGGGCAAGGTCACCAACCGATCCCAGGCAGTTGCCCAGCACGACCTCGCCCACGTCGGCCGCGGTGCTTCCGGTGTCGGCCAGCACCGCCGGCACTACGGCGGCGGCCAGATCGGCCGCCGAGCAGGCGGCCAGCCCGTGCCCGGCGGTGCCGATCGGGGTCCGGCGGGCCGCCACGATCGCCACCCCGCTCACGGCAAGACCAGCTGGGCAGCGCGGTCGATCTTGTGGTGCCGGGTCAGCGGCAGCCGATCGGTCAACGACCAGGCCCGGGGTCGGTGGCTGGGCGCCAGCTCTCGTCGGGCGACGACCGGCAGCGAGAGGAGATCCGCCGGATCGGTGCAGACGGCCAGGACGATCTGGCCGAGCCGGGGATGGGCTCGGCCGAGCACCACCAACTCCCCCAGGGCGTACGGGCGCAGCGTGTCCTCGACGTCGGCGAGCAGCACGGTCGCACCCCCGGTGGTCACCGCGTCCGCCCGGCCGGCCACCCGGATCCGGCCGTCGGTGAGCACCTCACCGCGATCGCCCACACTCATCCAGATCTCGCCGTCTCGAACCTCCCGTCGCGCGACAGGGGCCCCCTCCTCGGTCGAGCACAGCCAGGGCGAACTCACCCACAGCTCTCCGGCACGGCACTCCGCCCGCACCCGGGGGAACGGCCGCAGGCTGTCAGCGTCTCGACCCCAGCCGACGAACGAGAGCTGGGCGGCCCCGTAGTAGTGGTTAACCGTGTGGCCGTGGGCCTCCGCCCGGTCGACCAGTCGGGGGGCGAGCCGGTCACCGGCCACGACCAGCACCAGCGGCGGCAGGTCGGCCCGCTCGACCAGGTCGACCAGCACGGCCGGGGTGCAAAAGGCGTGGCTGGCCTGACGCGGTGTGTTCACTGTGCAGGCTCCGACGTGATCGGCCAGGCAGGCGGCGTAGGCGTTCATGGTCGCGTCCTGCGGGCCCGGGATCCAGGCGCGAGCCGTCGAACCCAGCTCGCAGAGGACGGCGACGGAGGCGAAGCTGTCGACCCACGACGCGGCCGTGCGGACCACCCACCGAGGGGCGCCAGTGGTTCCGGAGGTAGCGAGCCGGATCGTCCCGCGTGACGCGTACGCCGCCCGCAAATTCGCGGGGGTGATCACACCCCGACCGGCTCCCGCTCGGATTGCCGAACCGACGGCAGCAGCCCGGGCAGCGCCTGGTGCACCCCGCGAGCGATCAGGGCGGCCAGGATGGCCTTGACCAGATCCCCGGGCAGGAAGAGCAGCGCGGCCATCGCCGCCTTCAGCGCGCTCAGCTGCAGGACGGCGGCCATGCCGGCGATGCCGAACCCGTACAGCACGACGACTCCACCCAGGAGGTTGACCGCGATGCCCCGCGGTAGCGACCGAGCCGCGTTGAACTGCTCGGTCAGCCAGCCGATCACGAACGCCGCAATCGGAAACCCGATCAGGAAACCGACGCTCGGTCCGAAGAACACCCCGAGTCCCCCGCGGCCGCCCGCCAGCAGCGGCAGCCCGACCGCCACCAGCACCAGAAACACAACGACGGCGGCGGCGCCACGCCACCGGCCCAGGATGGCCCCGGCGAGCATGACACCCATCGACTGCAGGGTGATCGGCACGGCGGCACCGGGAACGACGACGGCCGGAACCAGCCCGAGGGCGGCGATCAGTCCGACGACGACGGCCACCAGGGCGAGCCCGGTGGCGGAGAACGGACGGGACGGCGTCACGCTGGGGATCGTACGGCACGACTGAGGCGTCGCCATCGCGAACGCGGACGGCTGGCGGTGTCAGCATGACCGGGCGGGTTGGCCATGGGTCAGGGTTGCGACCCATCCACGATTGGTACCTCGACGTCGACGTCGCCGCCCTGGGCGGTGAGTGGGGCCGATTCGAACTTCTCGGTGCGGTACCGGGCGTTGCGGCCCGCGCCTCGGTGCACGCTTGCGTAGTGGGGCATCAGTTCCAGCACCGGCTTCACCAGCCTGGAGCAGGTGCGCACGTTGGGATTCGGTCCGGTATCTGAGGATCGTCCCGGACCCTCTTGCCCCTGAGGAGTTGGCGCGTCACGATGCTGTGACGGCCGAGGGAGGCACCCGTGATCAGCCCTGCCGAACAAGCGTCGCCGGCGATGTCGCGCCGCTACCTGTGGGGACTGGCGGCCGCGCTGGCGGTCACCGCGATCGTCGCGCTGATCGAGATCGACGCGCAATCCGACCGGGTCGTTGACCGTCTCGGCCGGGCCTGGCCGTTCGCGGTCCTCGCCGGTCCGAATCGATCCGAACGGACGGCCGGGTGGTTGGAGGTCATCACCAGCGGGCTGATCGCTGATCCGCTGTATCGAGCCTTGCTGAGCTGGTACCTGGTCGTCGACGCGATCTTCATCGTGGCCTATGCCGCGCTGTTGATCGGTCTCGTCCGGGCCGGCTTCCGCAGCGGGAATGGTCGACTCGGTGTGACCGTTGTGGTCTGCGCAGCGGCCTTGACCAATGTGGTGGAGAACCTCGTGATCATGGTCCTCCTCGTGCGCCGGACCGGCGGTGCCGTCCTGCTCGGCCTGCTCGACGCCTCGACCACACTGAAGTGGTTGCTGATCGCATTGGCGGTCGTGGCGCTCATCGTCCGGTTCGTGGTCCCGCAGCGGCCGCCGGAGCCCACCGACGTCCGGCCGGCGGTGCGTCGGACGTTCACCGCGCTGCTCCACCACCGGTTCTCAGTGGCCATGGTCGTCCCGCTGGTGGTGCTGACGGTGTTGTCCGGAAGCGCGATCTTGGAGCAGCTTCCCGACGTCCAGCGGCGGTGGGCCTCCGACGGCTCGACGGGCCGGTGGCAGGCGACCGCCGCCGTCGCCGCCGTGCTGCTGGTGGCGTTTCTGCTCGAGGTGCTGGCCCGTTTCCGGACCGGATGGGCCGAGCGCCACGAAGGGATCGACGAAATCCGCACCCGGATCCCAGCGGCGCAGCGGCCGCGATCCGAGCCGTGGCTGGGTGCCTTGGTGCGGCTGCTCCGTGACGATCTCGTACAGCTCGGCCAGACGGTCATCGCACCGTTGCGCCGCAGGCCCCCGTTGGACCGACGGCTTCGGGTTCCGAGGCGTCGCGACGAAGCGTTGCTCGGGATCTGGGTAGTCGGTGTCGCGATTCCCCTGAGTGCCGCACTGCTGGCCTGGCCGATCATGGACGCGCCCGTGCTCTGGTCCAGGCTCGGGGTTTTCTGCGCGGTGCCGCTGGTGGTGATCACCGTCTCCTGGGTGCTGCGGCGTGCCTGGCAGGTCCGGCCCGACTGGGAGATTCCCGACCACGCGCCCGTGTTCAGTCCGTTGGAGGTGACCTCGATCCGGTTCACCGGGCACGCCTTGGCGCTCGCCGTGATCACCATCGGAGGTGTCGGCCTCATCCGGTCGTTCCTGTCCGTGGTCGTGCTGGGGCCCTCGGTCACTGGTGTCGGCCGCGGCACGGCCGCGGTCTTCCTGGCGCTCGGTGTGGCCGCCGTGGTGCTGCCGTGGATCTTGAGTTGGGCGATAGCCACCGGATCCACCCCGCAGATGCCCGATCCGCTCCACGACATCGGCGCCCGCCCACCGGTCGACCTGCGGTGGCGCTGGCTGCTGCTCGGCGTCGTGCTCGTCGTGTTCGTGTCCTTGGGCCTGCTGCCCGGGTGGTACGCCCGGCTGGGAGTTTCGGCCGTCGCGATCATCTCGTTGGCCAGCCTGATCGGCATCCCGGCGGCGGCGGGCCTGCTGATCCAGGAGCGACCCACAGCGGAGGTCTTCCGCATCCTCGGTCTTCGGCGGACCCCATTGGTCAGCGTCTTGGTGATCACGATCGTGCTGGCCGGGCTGACCGCGGGAACCAGCGTGATCCATCGGGTCATCGACCAGCCGGTCCAGTCGCCGGCGAACAGGCTCCCGGTGCGCACCGTGGTGCAGAGCTGGCTGGACCGACCCGGCGGGTGCGAGGTGATCGTCAACGGGCAGCGGGTTCGTCCGATGATCATGATCGCCGCGGAGGGTGGCGGCATCCGAGCCGCGTACTGGACGGTCAAGGGATTGGCCGCGATCGACACCGGGTCCGGCGGCTGTGGAGCCCGGTCGACACTTTTTTCCGGCGGCGCCAGCGGAGGGTCGGTGGGCCTCACCGCCGCCCGTTTTTCCGGCACCCCGGACGATCCAAGCACGGACCGGGCGGTCGAGGCGGTCCGGGCGATGGCCGAGCCGCGAACCCTGGCCGAGGCCGTGATCGGCACCTTCGTACGCGACCCCGCCTACAGCGCGACCGGTGTCCCGCTCGGGACCAACGGCGCCGCTCCGGCGGCGACCTGGGCCGATCGGGCACGGCTGATCGAGCTCGGTTGGGATGACCCCGTCGCCGGGCCGCGGTGGGGCACCATGCCCTTCCTGACCGATCCGGCCACCCTCTCTCCCGCCACCGGGCCGCTGGTGCTCAACTCCAGCAGCGTGGCCAGTCAATGCCGGGTCTGGCTCAGCCAGCTCGAACTCGAGCAACCGGCTCCCACCGACGGCCAGCAGCAGTGCGATCGCCGAGTCAGCCCCGGTGCCAGGACCGTCGACCTGTTCGCCGCCTACGGACCGATCGGCGGTACCGGGCGCCACTGCGTGCGCCGCTTGGAGGCTTCGACCGCCGCGCTGCTCACGGCCCGGTTCCCCTACGTCACCCCCGGCGGCGTGGTCGGGCGCTGCGCCGTCGCCGACCGGCCACTCACCGACTTTTGGCCCCGCACCCAGCTGATCGACGGCGGCTACATCGAGAACACCGGCCTGGCCACCATCACCGATCTGTCGGCACAGTGGCTCGCACAGGTGCGCACCCACAACGACGCCGTGGTCGCCGGACGGTCGGACCGGCCGCTGATCATGCCGTTCGTGGTGTTCTTGACCAACGAGCAGGCCACCGCCGGCCGGCTGACCGAGCCACCAAAGCTGCAGAGCGAGCTGCTGCTGCCGGCGGTCGGCTATCTACGCGGATCGGCCACCCTGACCCGCACCGATGCCCTCCTGCAGCGGGTGTCGACCACCGTCCGGACCCGCTCGATCTGCCCTCCGCCGAGAACCGGGCCGATCGACTGCGACGCGATCAGCAACGCGTTCCCGCGCAAGGTGATCGTGGTCGATCGGACAGCTCAGCCCGAGGTCACCGCACCGCTCGGCTGGGTGCTGTCGCAAGCCAGCCTGACCGGCTTGGACTCCGCCATGGAGCATCAGGTCGACCACACCTGCCAGACGGCACCGAATGCGCCGGCGTGCCTGAAGGGCTACGGGACGCTGGGAGACCTGCTGGGTTACCTGCGGCAAGAATGATTCGACCGACCCACCTGCCTGGACCCGCGC
>JAKDLH010000232.1 GCA_030452945.1 Microlunatus sp.
GGAAGTGGAGAGGACGGCGCCGGAACCGACGAGTTCGGCGGCGGCCCGGATGCGGGGATACATCACCACATCGCGGGTGAGATGGGTGATGCTGCCGCCGTCGTCGGTCGGGGTGGCGCGGACGAGGTCGACTACCGCGCGAGTGGCGGGCGCCAGCGATTCGGGCTCCTGTCCGCTGACGGCGAGCCGCAGCTCCAGGGCCTGCGCGGCCATCACCAGCTCGATGCCCACGACGTGGGTGATGTTGGCCAGCACCTGGCGGGCGTGCCGGCCGGCGTTGTGTGCCATCGAGACGTGGTCCTCCTGGTTGGCGCAGGTCGGGATCGAGTCGACGCTGTCGGGATGGGCCAGCGTCTTGCAGTCCGAGACCAGTGCGGCCGCCAGATACTGCGGAAGCATGTAGCCGCAGTCCATACCGACGTCCTCGCTGGCTACCAGCATGTCCGGCAGCCCCCGGTTCAAGGTGCCGTCGTCCAACCGGAACAGCCGCCGCTCGGCGATGCTGCCGATCTCGGTCACCGCGATGGCCAAGAAGTCGGAGACGAACGCCAGGTACTCAGCATGAAAGTTGCCCCCCGACACCGCCTTGAGTCGCCGGCTGTCGGGCAGGTCGGTGAAGATCAGCGGGTTGTCGGTGGCGGCGTTGATCTCGCGCTCCACGATTCCCTTGGCGAAGTCGACGGTCTCGCGGACCGGACCCAGCACCTGCGGAACACAACGCAACGAGTAGGCGTCCTGTGGTGGCCGGCGGGTCGGGTCTATCTGCTCGCTCCCGTCGACGTACGCGCTGCCGGCCAGCAGGTCACGGACGTGAGCTGCGCTCGCGATCTGGCCAGGGTGGCCACGCGCCTGGTGGATCTGGGGCAGGAAGGCGTCGCCGAACCCGGTCAGGGCCTCGATCGACATGGCCGCGGTGACTTCACTGGTGCGGACCAGCTGGTCGGCGTCGTACGTGGTCAGGGCCGCCGTCGCGGTGGAGAAGGAGGTGCCGTTGAGCAGCGCCAGACCCTCCTTGGCCCTCAGCGTGATCCGCTCCAGGCCGGCCGCCCGCATCGCCTCCAGGCCGGAGACCACGCGACCCTCCAGCAGCGCCTCGCCGCTGTCGCGCTCCTCGTCGCCCTCGGCCGAGCGGGACATCACCAGGGCGAGATGGGCCAACGGGATGAGGTCACCGCTCGCGCCCAGGCTGCCGAACTCGGGCACCGCGGGCAGCACGCCGCGGTTGAGCATGTCGGCCAGCAACTGCACCAGCTCGAACCGGACCCCGGAGAATCCGCGGGTGAGGCTGACTAGACGGATGAGCATGGCGGCCCTGACCACCTCGGCGTCCAGCAGCTGGCCGACCCCGCAGGCGTTGGACACGACCAGCCGGCGAGACAGATCGATTGCCTGATCTGGGTGCGGGAACGCCTCCCGTCCGGCCAACGAACCGAACCCGGTGTTGATGCTGTAGATGGGCTCGATCTTCTCGCCGGGCCTTCCGCCTGGCAGCCGATCGTCCACCGCCGAGGCGACCCAGGACGCGCTGGGAGCCATTCGCTCCGCTACGTCGGAGTGAATCTCGACCCGAACGCCTGATCGGGCCACGGCCACCAGGTCGTCCAGGCTCACCGGCGGACCGCCGATCACGACGACATCCATGGCTCTCCTCGAAGTCTGCCCACAGCGACCATTGACACATTCTCATGTGACCGAGAAGATCGGCTACCTACCCCTGCGGAAGGGGACGCGACATGGCTGTGACTTGGAGACGTCGGCTGTTCCGGACCACTCCCATCGCCGAGATGGGTCGCCAGCACGAGGTCGAGGGACAGCACCTGAAACGCTCGATCGGTCTGTTCTCCTTGACCATGTTTGGGGTCGGCAGCACGATCGGCACCGGGATCTTCTTCGTGCTCAACACTGAGGTGCCGGTGGTCGGCCCGGCGGTAGTCATCTCGTTCGCCCTGGCGGCCGTGGTGGCCGGTTGCACCGCGCTGTGCTACGCCGAGTTGGCCAGCTGCATTCCGGTGTCGGGGTCGGCGTACTCCTACGCCTACGCCACCATCGGCGAGTTCATGGCCATGGTGGTGGTCGGCTGCCTGCTGCTGGAGTACGCGGTCTCCGGCGCCGCGGTGTCCGTGGGCTGGTCGCAGTACATCAACCAACTGCTCAGCAACCTGTTCGGCTTCCAGATCCCGCAAGCCCTGTCCGTGGCGCCCGAGGAGGGTGGGATTGTCAACATCCCGGCCATGGTGCTGGTGCTGCTGTGCATGCTGCTGCTGATCCGCGGGGCAAGCGAGTCGGCCACCGTGAACGCCATCATGGTCTGCATCAAGCTGACCGTGCTGCTGTTCTTCGTCGTGGTCGGGATCACCGGCTGGCAGACCGACAACCTCGCCGGCTTCGCACCGTTCGGGGTGAAAGGGATCTGGGCGGCTACCGGCGGCATCTTCTTCTCCTTCATCGGCCTGGACGCGGTGTCCACCGCCGGTGAGGAGGTCCGAGACCCGCAGCGAACGATGCCGCGGGCCATCGTGCTCGCGCTGGTGATCGTCACCTCGGTTTATCTGCTGGTAGCCCTGGTCGGCGTCGCTGCCCAGCCGTGGCAGCGATTTGAGGGCCAGACGGCCGGTCTCTCCCAGATCCTGCAGGACGTGACCGGCTCGTCATGGCCCGGTTCGGTGGTCGCCGGCGGAGCGATCATCTCCATCTTCTCGGTAACGCTGGTGATCTTGTACGCCCAGACCCGGATCTTGTTTTCGATCAGCGGGGACGGTCTGCTGCCCAAAGTGTTCAGCCGGATCAACTACAAGACGCAGACCCCGATCCACAACACCATCATCGTCTCGGTGGGTGTCGCGGTGATCGCCGGCTTCATCCCCTTGACCTGGCTGACCGACGTGACCAGCGTGGGCACGCTGGGCGCATTCTCGGTCGTGTCGGCGGCCGTGATCATCCTGCGGCGCCGCGAACCGAACCTGGACCGCAAGTTCAAAGTGCCGCTGTATCCAGTCCTGCCGATCGCCTCGATCGCCTTCTGCCTTTTCGTCATCGCCGGATTGCCGCCGGTGACCTGGCTGGTGTTCCTAGGTTGGATCGCGGTCGTGCTGGCGATCTACTTCCTCTACGGCATCAAGCACTCCAACCTTGAGCTTCGGGACCGAGCCGCGGCGGCGGCCGCGTCCGGCGCCGACCCTGCTGAGAAGGGACCACAGTGACAATCCTGGTGGCGCATGGTCCGGACGCGCGCGGGCCGGAAGGACTGTATCTGGGCCAGCAGCTCGCTCGCTCCGGTGGCGAGCGGCTGGTGGTGTGCTGTGTGACCCACAACCGTTGGCAGTTGCCGAGCGTGGCCCGAGTCGGCGACGACTACGCCCGAGGACTCTCCGAACTCGCCGAGCAGACGCTGGCCGATGCGCGCGAGGTGGTGGGCGACCAGGCGGAGTTCGTGGCCCGTAGTGGTCGATCGGTGGCCAGCGTGTTGTTGGCGGAGGCCGAGGCGCAGTCTGCGCGGGTGCTGGTCTGCGGTTCCTCGGCCGACGGCCCGTGGGGACACATCGCGTTGGGTTCGGTCACCGACCGGTTGTTGCACAGTTCGTCGGTGTCCATCGGGCTGGCGCCGCGGGGTTACCGGGTCGCGGCGGACGCGAGGATCACGCGGGTGACGGTGAGCACCAACGATACCGAGACAGCGACCGGGGTGCTGCTGACCGCGGCCCGGGTCACTCATGCTCTCGGGGCGCCTCTACGCGTGGTCACGTTCGCGGTGCGGGGCCGCACCATGTATCCACCCCGGGCGGGTTTGCACGTCGAGGATGCCATCATCGAGTCCTGGAAGCAGATCGCTCGGGAACGCCAGCAGGTGGCGGTGCGGGAGTTGGATCGTTTCGACGATGTCTCGTCCCCGGACGAGGTGCTGATCGCCGACGGGCGAGACTGGTACGAAGCCCTTGACGGGATCGGCTGGCAGGACGGGGAGGTGCTGGCGATCGGATCGAGCCGTGAGGGTCCGCTGACTCGGGTGTTCGTCGGCTCGACAGCCGCCCGGATCATCCGCTACTCGCCGGTACCCGTCATCGTCGTCCCCCGAACGAAATGAGCGCACGGCTACCGGTCATTTCAGCGCTCATCCTGGTCGACCACGCCGTTGGTCTGTGTCGTTTGAGGTCGTCGACGCCGTGTCTTCCGTGATGACCAGCTTCGGTCCTCAGTCGTTGCACCCGTCGCGCGGTCGAGCCACGAGGTCACCTGACCGAGCGCAGCGTCCTCGGTCGCATGCGGCGGATCGCGGCCGTGCTGGCGATCTACTTCCTGTACGGTATCGAGCACTCCACACTCGCGCTTCGCGGCCGAGCCGCAGCGGTGGCGTCCAGTGACTCGGCTAGAAAGGAACGACAATGACGATCCTGGCCGCCTACGGTCTGGACGCAAGAGGACCAGAGGGGCTGCTTCTGGCCCGGCAACTCGCCCGCACCGGCGACCAGCGGCTGGTGGTGTGCTGCGTCATGCACAACCGTTGGCAATTGCCGACCGTGGCCCACGACGAACATGTCCGAGTTCTCGCAAGGCAGGCCGAGGAGGCGCTGGCCGAGGCGCGCGAGGTCGTCGGCGACGACGCGGAGTTCGTGGCGCGTACCGGCCAGTCGGTGGCCGGCGTGCTGCTGGCCGAGGCGGAAGCGCAGGCCGCGCGAGTGCTGGTCTGCGGATCGTCGGCTGGCGGTCCGTGGGGCCACATCGCCGTGGGTTCGGTCACGAACCGGTTGCTGCACAGTTCGACGGTGCCAATCGCGGTGGCGCCGCGGGGGTACCGCGTGGCGCCAGACACCAAGATCGCCCGGGTGACGGCGGGCACGGACAACACCGAGGCGGCGGCCAGCGTCCTGCTGACCGCGGCCCGGATGACTCGTGCCCTCGGAGCGACGCTGAGAGTCGCCACCTTCGCAGTGCGTGGTCGTACCGTCTATTCACACCGGCCAGACGCCGAGGACGCCATGATCGCGATCTGGAAGGAGCAAGCTCACGAACGCCAACAGGCGGCGGTGCGTGAGCTGAGCCGTTTCGAGGACGTCTCGTTTCCGGACGAGGTGCTGATCGCGGACGGTCGCGATTGGCACGAGGCCCTCGATGGGATCGGCTGGCAGGACGGCGACGTGCTGGCGATCGGATCGAGCGGTGCGGGTCTCCTGATGCGGGTGTTCGTCGGCTCGACGGCCACCCGCATCCTTCGCTACTCACCGGTACCCGTCATCGTCGTCCCCCGAACGAACTGAGCGCACGGTGTCCTGCTGTCTCTGACCCTCCCGAACCCATCGTTGCCTGCCACGCCGCCTCGGCCTGATCGACCTGCACCTCGGGTGGGGATGTTGGACTGATCGGTAGCCGGCGGATCGCCGTACGATGCAGAGATTCAAGGACGGGGTCCGGCGGGTGAGCAGACGGTTCGAGGAACTCGCGTGGGAGCCGACCGCCATCGGTGAGGTGAGTCTGCGCCGCCGCCGGGACCCGGTCACCGGCGTAGACGTCTTCGAGGTCAAACTCGGCGACGCGTACCTGATGTCCAGCCAGTTCACCGTGGCGGAGATCGCCCTGGCCGACCTCGCTCTCGGTTGGCTTGGCCGTCGCGAGATACCGACGACCGGGTGGGAGGTTGTGGTCGGCGGTCTCGGCCTGGGCTATACGGCCGCCGCCGTGCTGGCCGCCCCCCCGGGGGGGCCCCGGGGTGGGGGGGGGGCACTCGCGCCGGTGAGA
>JAKDLH010000233.1 GCA_030452945.1 Microlunatus sp.
TGTTGGAGCGCGTCGAGCGGCTCGCGGTCGATGACGAACTGCTGCTTGTCGCTGGCGTCGACGACTGGGACGAGCTGCGGCTCGGTCTGCTCTGTTTCGCGGCGGCGGAGGCTACCGCCTTTTCCGCGGTGCGCTGCTTGGCGCGCTCGCGCTTGGCCACCGCTGTCTTCCGGGCGCGCTCGGCCGCCGCGGCCTTGCGCCCAGCAACCCGGGCTGCTTCCTGCGCTGCTGCCTTCGCCGCGGCGATCCGGGTCGCCCGTTCTGCCGCCGCCTGGCGCGCTGCTTCGGCGCGTCGGGCGGCCTCGGCCTTCGCGCGCGCGATCCGTTCGGCGATCCGCTGCTCCACCTTGGCTCTCTCTTGGGTGAGCTGGGCGTAGTCGGACTTGTCCTGGGCGACGTCGGACGCCGCTGCCGACTCGGCGGACTGCCGCCGGGCGAGCAGCGTCGCCACCGCGGCCTGCTGCTGCGCGGCCTGCTGTTCGAGGCGCTTCTTGGTGACCAGATTCGCCGCGGCCGCCTTGCGGTCGGCGGCGATCTCGGCCTCAATGGCGGCCTGCTTTGCCTTCTGGAGCTTCAACTTGGCCTGCAGGACCTCGGTCCGGTCGATCGTGGCTGCGGTGGTGTCGAACATGGTGGTTGACCACTGGAGCCGGGTCTGCAAGTCGGCGGTGCTGCGACTCTCCACCATCACCGCCACCGGCAACAGGTTGGTTTGCTGCTGGTATTGATCGCGCACCATCTGCCCGGCCAGGTCGAGCTCGGCGTTCAGCTTCTTCTGGTTTGCGGCAACCGCCTTCTTGGCGCGAGCCAGCGCAGCCCGCGCCCGCTTCAGCTTCGCGGCCATAGCCAGGTCGAGTCGCTGTGCGAGCGCGAGTTCACGCTGAGTCTGGCCCAGCGTCGCCTGGGCCTGCGAGAGCCGCAACGCCGCGGCCTCGACCGCACCGGCCGCCGCATTCAAAGCGACCGATGACTCGTTCAGGTCGTGCCGCTTCGCCGCGAGTTGCGCCTTCACTCGGTCCCGCTGATCACTGAGATCGTCGGCTTGCGCGGTCGACACCGTCAGACCGATCACCAGCGCCGAGCAGAGCCCGGCTGCGGCCACGACCCGGACACTCGCCCGCCAGGAGCCTGTCAGCCACCGGGGCAGGGTGCACACCCGCCGGGACAGCATCCGGCATTCGGAGCGAAGATCCGGTCGCACAGTTGGGTCCTCCATCGCGGTCCTGGTTACCCCGAACCGAAGTTCGAGACCCTCAAGGTGCGATTAAGGTTGAGCTTTTCCTTACTACACCCTGAGGTACTTCCGAGTTGTTATCAGTGTTGGGATAATAGACAGCGCGAGCCCGACGACCGCAACCCCCGCGATGGCCAAACCGGTCTGACTCCACCCGATCCAGGGTAAAGACTGGATAGAGACTTCAGCTTTCCGCATGATGACGAAGTAAACGCCTGTGACCAGAGTGGCGGAAGCGAGAACCACACCAACGAGAGCCGAGATGACAGCTTCGAATAAGAACGGCAATGTGATATAGAGATTGCTCGCTCCGACCAGGCGCATGATGCCAATCTCCCGACGGCGGGCGAAGGCGGCTAGCCGGATGGTGTTGCCGATCTGCAGCGCGGCCGCGAGGAGGAGCAACGCGGACGACACGATGGTCCCCCACTGGAGCAGGTTCAGCCAGCTGAAGAACGGGTCCAGATACTTCCGTAGATCCTGGACGGTCTGGACGCCCTTGAGGTCGATGACGGCGCTGACCACTCCTTCGTACTGCTCCGGATTCTTCAGCTTGACCCGGAACGACTCCTGCATCTGCTCGACGGTGAGGGAGTCCTGAATGGGATTGCCCTCGTACGCCTTCTGAAACTCGGTCCAGGCTTCTTGCTTGCTCTCGAAGTAGACGCCGTCCGGCGCCACTTCGGGGTTCGACTCCAGCGTCTGCCGGATAGCGTCCTTCTGCGCCTGGGTCACGGCCTGACCTGGGTCGCACTGCTCACCACGCACGTCCGGGGTGCACAGGAAGACCGAGATCTCGATCTTGTCGTACCAGCGGCCCTTCATCAGTTCGACCTGCTGGTAAGACAGCAGGCCGGCCCCGAAGAGCGACAGCGAAACCCACATGGTCATGATCACAGCCAGGGTCATGGTCAGGTTCTGTCGCAGGCCGGCAAAGGTCTCGGCGAAGATGTGGCGAAAACGCATACGGATCCTCAGGTTTCAGGAGTCGAATCGAGCGGGACGGTGGATCCAACTCACTGGTAGCCGTAGACGCCGCGGCTCTGGTCACGCACCACCAGGCCATCATCGAGCTCGATCACCCGCTTGCGCATCTGGTCCACGATGGTCGAGTCGTGGGTGGCCATCAGCACAGTGGTGTCCGCCCGGTTGATCCGGTCGAGCAGCTTCATGATCCCCACGCTGGTCGCCGGGTCGAGGTTTCCGGTCGGCTCGTCCGCGATCAAGATCTTCGGCCGGTTCACGAACGCCCGCGCGATCGCCACCCGCTGTTGCTCGCCACCGCTCAGCTCCTCGGGGAGCCGGCCCCCCTTGCCGTCCAACCCGACCAGATCGAGAACCTCGGGCACCACCCGCTTGATCGTGGCGGACGGCTTGCCGATGACCTGCAGCGCGAACGCGACATTGTCGGCCACCGACTTGTTTGGCAGCAACCGGAAGTCCTGGAACACGGTGCCGATCTGGCGGCGCATCCCGGGGATTTTCCAGCCGGGCAGCTTGTTGAGCTCACGACCGGCCACGAACACCTTGCCCCTGCTGGTGCGCTGCTCACGCAGGATGAGCCGCAAGAAGGTCGACTTGCCCGACCCGGACGGGCCGACGAGGAAGACGAACTCGCCCTTCTCGATCTCCACCGAGACCTGCGAGAGAGCAGAACGACGCTGACCGTCGTAGGTCTTGCTCACGTTGTCGAAACGAATCACTTCACGCCTCGGCCGGATAGACGACAGGACGCCGGGCAGGCTCCCGGCAGTAGGCCACCGTCGAGTGTAGTGACCGAACCGTGGTTTCGGCCGGTGATATGGCGGTCGGCGTGTGTTGTTCGGGTGCCGGCGGGTTATGAGGCGGCCGGGACCTCACTGGTACGACGCCAGCGGATGCCGGATTCTATGAAGCCGTCGAGTTCGCCGTCGAGGACCGCATCCGGGTTGGACACCTCGAAGTCGGTCCGCAAGTCTTTGACCATCTGGTAGGGGTGCATCACGTAGGACCGCATCTGGGAGCCCCAGCTGTTACCACCGTCGCCCTTCAACGCGTTCAGCTCCGCCTCGCGATCCCGGCGAGCCTTCTCCAGCAGCCGGCTCTGCAGCACCCGCAACGCGGCCGCCTTGTTCTGCAACTGGGACTTCTCGTTCTGACACGACACCACGATGCCGGTCGGCAGATGGGTGATCCGGACCGCCGAGTCGGTGGTGTTGACGCTCTGCCCCCCGGGGCCGGACGACCGGAACACGTCGACCCGCATGTCGGCCTCCGGGATGTCGATGTGATCGGTCTCCTCGGTCACCGGAAGCACCTCCACCCCGGCGAACGACGTCTGCCGCCGGCCCTGGTTGTCGAACGGGGAGATCCGGACCAACCGGTGCGTGCCCTGCTCGACCGACAGGGTGCCGTACGCGTACGGGGCTCGCACCTGGAAAGTCGCCGACTTGATCCCTGCCTCCTCGGCGTAGGAGGTGTCGTAAACCTCCGTGGGGTAGCCGTGTCGCTCCGCCCAGCGCAGGTACATCCGCAGCAGCATGGCAGCGAAATCGGCCGCATCCACACCGCCGGCTTCGGCTCGGATCGTGATCAGGGCGTCTCGCAGGTCGTACTCCCCCGCCAGCAGGGTCCGGATCTCCAGGGATTCGACTGCCTTGTGCAACGCCGTCAGCTCAGCCTCCGCCTCGGCGAGGGCAGGGGCGTCCTCCTCCTCCGTCGCCAACTCGACCATGATCGCCACGTCGTCCAGCCGTGAGCGGAGTTCGCCGAGCCGGTTCACCTCCGACTGCAGGGCCGACAGCTTGGAGGTGATCCGCTGGGCGTGCTCGGGGTTGCCCCACAGGTCGGGGGCAGCGACGTCGTCAGACAGCCTCGCGATCTCCGCCTTCTTCGCGTCAGGGTCGACGACCGCCTCGATCGAGGTCAGCGCCTTGTCCAGAGCTGAGAGCTCCGCGGGAATGTCCGAACCAGCCACGAGCAACCACTCTACTGAACCGCACCACGTCTCACCCTGAACCGACCGATCACGCGCTCACCTAGGCTCCTGCCACGAGACAGCCAGGCTCAGCTGAGGGGAGCACGTGGTGAGCGAGACGGTGCTGGCCATCGACATCGGTGGCACCAAGATCGCTGCCGCGGTCGTCGACGCCGAGGGAACAGTCCTGACTGAGCAACTTCGACCGACTCCGGCCTCCGAGGACGCCGAGGTTGTCTTCGAAGCCGTGGAGTCAGCTGTCCGCGGCCTGCTGGCCGACCTGCTCGCGGGCCAGGATCGGATCCGGGTCGGCATCTCGACGGCCGGACCGATCGACAGTCCGACCGGCACCATCTCGCCGGTCAACATCGGCGCCTGGCGTGGCTTTGCGATCTCGGCTCGGGTGCATCAGGTGATCGCGAGCGCGAACGGCGACGGTGCGGTTCGGGTGGCGTTGGCAGGGGACGGGCACTGTTTCGCGTTGGGCGAGCATTGGTTGGGGGCGGCTCGCGACGTCGACTCGATGATCGGGCTGGTGCTGTCGACCGGTGTCGGCGGCGGCGCGGTGCTGAACAACCGACTGTTCACCGGGACGACGGGCAACGCCGTCCACCTCGGTCACATCAGCGTCAACGCGTGGGGGCCGAGGTGTGTCTGCGGCGGGCACGGCTGCACCGAGATGTACGCACGCGGTCCCGCTCTGGTCGCCGCGGCACGACGCCTTGGCTGGGTCGGAGGTGACGACGCTCGGGCGCTGACCGCTGCCGCTCGTGCCGGGGACGAGATCGCCGTCGGCGTGATCGATCACGGGATGCGCGCGCTGGCCGCTGGCATCGCCACCACCGCGACCGAGCTGGACGTCGCCGTCGTGGTGCTGGGCGGCGGGGTGTCGAGGGCGGGCGAGGTCATCTTCAACCCGCTGCGCCGCCACCTGCTGGACTTCGCCGTCCTGGGCCACGTGGCCGACCTCGAGGTGCGGGCGGCGACTCTGGAGACCGCCGGGCTGTTGGGCGCAGCCGCGCTGGCCTTCAGTCAGGAATGACCGGGTCGATAGGGTCGGTCCTCCGGCGCGCCACCAGCACGCGAGGTTGGACGACCGATCAGGACACCCGCTCCGGCTCCTGCAGATCTTCGATCCGGACGAAGATGTCTTCGCCCCGCTCCCGCCGCGGTGGCCAGTCGTGCACCCAGATGATTACGAACGCGACCAGTGAGCTGGCGAGCGCGAGGACTGGACCGATGGTGAACATCCAGACGCTCACGAAGCCGACCAGCACGATGGCCAGCACCGCGATGGCCCCGGTCCGGCCGAGCTGACCGTGACGTGCTCGCCAGGCCGTGTACGCGATCCAGGGGACCATGGCCAGCAGGAGGAACGCCCACGAGAAACCAGAAGTCAGTCCGGCTCCGTCGATCAGTCGGATCATCCCGGCCATGCTGACGAGCCCGGTCAGCGCCCCCAGGACGGTCAGCAGGTTCTTGTTCATCGTGCGCTCCTCACCGACATGGCCCACCCTTAAGATCGT
>JAKDLH010000234.1 GCA_030452945.1 Microlunatus sp.
TTGAAGCCACCTGGCGGCCTCGGCAGCTCACCGGGGACCTCGGGTCCGATGAAATACTCATCCGGGGAGCTTCCCACCCGCGCGATTCCCAGGCCTGGATGAATGACGCAACGCACTATCTCGGTCATGAACGTCAGTCCTTCGAACGCGCTGGACAGGTGAACTCACCTGACCATAATCATAGAGTCAGACACACATTGGGAAAGGCTCTGCGGGCTGGAACGGATGTTCACGCCGCCCTGAATGGCCGAGCCAGACCCTCCCCGTTGCGCCTCGATCCCTCTCGGTAGGTTCAACAGCTGCGGGTCGGCCGAGTCGCTGGGATCGTAGCGGCGCCACCAGATCGACCGCAGCACCGGTGACAGAGCTGAGGAGGCGAGAAGGTGCCCGACATCGACGACTTCGATCTGGACCGGAGCACGGCTCGAGCCTGGGCGGAGTTCGCCGACCGGCTGGCTGAGGTCATCTCGATGATCGACGAGTCTGCCGATCTGACCATTCGGTCCTTCTCGGGCAACGACGATCCGCCACCGTTCGTCAAGCTGTCCAGTCCTCGGCGCCTACTGGTCCGAGCCGAGGCGGCGGCCAACCAGGTTCTAGGGCCGAGCTACCAGTTGACCGAGCTCCAGATCACCGCGATGCGGACCGCCGGATGGCACCTGCCCAAGGAGCCCGTCGGCAACTTCTGGGTCGAGCGGTCGCAGGATGCGGCCGAGGAGCTGGCTGCTCTCGTGGTCACCGCGCTGCGGGACGTGTACGGCGTCCAGCACCCGGTCTTCCTCGATCCCGATCAACTGGCGGAGATCCTGCACACCGAGCCGTCGGCTATCGAAAGACCGGGCGGAGCCGACCCCGTCCCCACGACCCGCTCGCTGACCGACGACCCGCAGGATCGCCTCCTCCGGGGTACCACGATGGTGGCTGTGCTCCCGGCCGACCGTGCTCACCTCGAGGCGCTGGTGGAGGCCGAGCTCGGAGCGATCCTCGGCCATCCGCCGATCCGAGATGACGAGGGCGACGTGGTGATCCGGGTGGGCTCCACGTTGGTGTTCCTGCGCATTGCGGCCGACGGTCAAGACGTGGTGCTGTTCTCGGCGGTGGTGCATGACGTGTCTGGTCGCTCCCGGGCCGCCGAGGTCATCAACGACCTGAACGTCGAGGCGCGGTGGGTGAAGTTCCAACTCGTCCGCGACCGGGTGTTCGTGATGACATCGGTGCCGGCCCGGCCGTTCGTCCCCGCCCACCTGCACCAGGCCGTCCGCGTGCTCTCCGAGGTGGCCGACGGCGTCGACGAGGACCTGGCCACGAAGTTGAACGGTCGGACGACCTTCGGAGGGGACCGGTAGCGTGGGGTCGTCGCACGACTGGGGATCGACGAGGTCAGGGCAGACCTGCCCTGACCGAGATCTGCACCTCAATGAACAGACCGCGGTGACCGGGACCTATGGCCCGTGCCATCACCGACGGCGAACATCAGGATGAAAACGAGCGAAAACCCCAGGCCATCTCACGCCAGCCAGGAGCCACGTATGACTACCCTCACTGAGCCCGATGCCACGACCCGGTGGACTCTGCCCCAGCCCACCGACGGTGAGATCCAGGCCATGGACGCGTGGTGGCGGGCCAACAACTACCTGACCATCGGTCAGATCTACTTGAAGGGCAATCCGCTGCTGGCCGAGCCGCTGAGCGACGACCACATCAAGCCGCGGCTGCTGGGTCACTGGGGGACCAGCCCGGGTCTGTCCTTCGTCTACACCCACGTGTCGCAGTTGATCAAACACACCGGGCAGGAGTGCGTCTACATCACCGGCCCGGGCCACGGCGGCCCGGCCCTGGTGGCGGCGGGTTACCTGGAGGGCACCTACACCGAGATCTATCCCGCCATCACCCAGGACAGTGCCGGCATCGGTCGGTTGTTCCGCCAGTTCTCCGCGCCCGGCGGCATTCCCAGCCACGTATCGGTGACCACTCCTGGCTCCATTCACGAGGGCGGCGAGCTCGGCTACGCCTTGGTGCACGCCTTCGGCGCGGTGATGGACAACCCCGACCTGCTCGCGATCACCATGGTCGGCGACGGCGAAGCCGAGACCGGCCCACTGGAGGGGTCGTGGAAGGGCATTTCCTTCCTCAACCCCACCCGGGACGGTGCGGTGCTGCCGATCTTGCACCTCAACGGCGCCAAGATCGCCGGGCCGACGGTGCTGGGTCGCAAGCCTGACGCCGAGGTGCGGTCCCTGCTGGAAGGTCACGGGTACGAGGTCTTGGAGGTGAGCGGCGAAGATCTGCCGGGGATGCATTACCGCTTCGCCGAGGCCCTGACACAGGCGTACGCGAAGATCAGGTCGATCCAACACCAGGCCCGCGCGGCCGGCCGCATCGAACGTCGTCCGCGCTGGCCGATGATCATCCTGCGCTCGCCCAAAGGCTGGACCGGACCCGAAATGGTCGACGGGGTCAAGGTGACCGGCACCTGGCGCAGTCACCAGGTCCCGCTGTCGGGGGTGAGAGGCAACCCGGAGCATCTGCGGTTGCTCGAAGAGTGGTTGCGCTCCTACCGGGCCGAGGAGCTTTTCGACGCCGACGGGGCCCCGAACGAGCTCGTCCGCTCGGCCAATCCCACCGGGGACTTACGAATGAGTGCGACCCCGCACGCCAACGGCGGGTTGCTCACCACCGAGTTGGACCTGCCCGACTTCAAAGACTTCGCCGTCGAGTTGACCGATCCGGGCACCGCGGTGGAGTCCACCCGGCGGATGGGTGAGATGACCGCCGAGATCTATCGACGCAACCCGCACAACTTCCGGCTGTTCTGTCCGGACGAGACCAACTCCAACCGACTCGGTGCTGTCTTCGAGGTGTCGGACCGGGCGTTCATGGAGCGGGTCACCGACGACGACGTGCAGCTGTCCTCCGATGGCCGGGTGATGGAGGTGCTCAGCGAGCACAACTGCCACGGCTGGCTGGAGGGCTACAACCTCACCGGTCGACACGGGTTGTTCGCGACGTACGAGGCGTTCGCCATGGTCAGCGCGTCGCAGACGGTGCAGCACGGCAAGTGGCTGGAGGAGGCCAATCACCTGCCATGGCGGGCGAAGGTGCCTAGCTTGAACGTGCTGTTGACCTCGACCACTTGGCGCAACGACCACAACGGGTTCTCCCACCAGGGGCCGGGACTGATCCAGAACGTGATCACGCAGCGAGGGGAAGTGTCCCGGGTGTACCTGCCGCCGGACGCGAACTCGTTGCTGTCGGTATGGGATCACTGCCTGCGGTCGAAGAGCTACATCAACCTGATCGTGATCGACAAGCAGCCGCAGCAGCAGTGGTTGACGATCGACGAAGCGGTGCGGCACTGCGCCGACGGCGCGGGCATCTGGAGTTGGGCCGGCAACGACGACGGCAGCCGCGACCCGGACATCGTGCTGGCCTGCGCCGGCGACGTGGTCACCATGGAGACGGTGGCCGCGGCGCAACTGCTGCAGCAAAAGCTGCCGGACCTGAAGGTGCGGGTCGTCAACGTCGTGGATCTGATGACGATGCCGCGTCCCCAGGATCACCCGCACGGAGTGGACAACACGTTCTTTCGGGAGCTGTTCACCGATAACGTGGATGTCGTGTTCTCCTTCCACGGCTTTCCGGGTGCTATTCACCAGCTGGTGCACGGGCGACCAGACGCTGATCGATTCCACGTTCGAGGCTTCATCGAGCAGGGCACGACCACGACGCCGTTCGACATGGTGGTGCAAAACCAGGCCTCCCGATTCCACCTGGTGATGGACGCCATCAACAACGCCAAGCGGACTCCACCTGGTGCGAGCGCGGTGAAAGCGTGGGCGCAGGCCCAACTGGACCGGCACGAGTCCTACATCGTCGAGCACTTGGAGGACATGCCCGAGATCCGCGGCTGGACCTGGCAGCGTCCCGAGGGGAGGATCTGAGCGATGCCCCGATCCGAGCCCCAGCACCGCCGATTCAACTCCTTGCCCACGACCGAGTGCCTGGCGCTGCTGCGCTCGCATCCGATCGGCAGGGTGGGCTGGAACTCCTCCGAGGGTCAGCAGATCCTGCCCGTGACCTACGTCCTGCGCGACGGTGACATCGTCTTCCGCACCTCTGCCTACGGAGCCCTCTCGGAGTTGCGGGAGCCACACCCGGTGGCCTTCGAGGTCGACGACTTCGACATCGCCACCCGGACCGGATGGAGTGTGCTGGTGCAGGGCACGGCGGCCGCGTCCACCGACCTCGACGGGCTGTCGACGCTCTGGCAGCAGCAGGGCCCGGTGCCTTGGGCCACCGGCACCCGGAGCCTGTTCATCACCATCCGTCCAGACCAGATGTCGGGCCGGGTGATCTCCACCTGATGCCGCGCAGTAGCTTCACGCCCATCGCCGACCGGTCCGCTTCTGTGGTCGTCGAAGCGACCACCCGCGCGGGCTGGTGGCTGTCTTGTCCGAAAGGCACCGAATCGCCATGAGTTCGCCCCACGACGAGTCCAACCGTACTCGGATCTTCCTGCTCGATGACCACGAGATCGTCCGGCACGGACTACGTGACCTGTTCGAGTCCGAACTCGACCTCGAGGTGGTCGGCGAAAGCGGATCGGCGAAAGAAGCCGAACGGATCATCCCAGCGTTGCGACCGCATGTCGCGGTCCTGGACGCCCGGCTGCCCGACGGCAGCGGCATCGACGTCTGTCGCGCCATCCGCTCCCGAGACCCCTCCATCCGCGGCGTCATCTTGACCTCCTACGACGACGACGAGGCCTTGTTCGCCGCGATCATGGCCGGCGCCTCCGGCTATGTGCTCAAGCAGATCCGCAGCAACGACCTGGTCGACGCGGTCCGCCGGGTCGCCGCCGGTCAGTCACTGCTGGATCCCGCGGTGACCGCTCGGGTGTTGGAGCGGCTCCGGCATGCCGACGAAGATCCGAGCGAGCTGGCGTCGTTGACCGAGCGGGAGCGGGAGATCCTAGAGCTGATCGCCGAGGGTCTGACCAACCGGCAGATCGGTCAGCGGCTTTATTTGGCGGAGAAGACCGTGAAGAACTACGTCTCCAGTCTCTTGGCCAAGCTCGGGCTGGAACGCCGCACCCAAGCGGCGGTCCTGGCCGCCAAGCTGCTGCGTTGATGAGCGAGACCGCGGAGACCAGCAGCGGCGAGGCCACCGCACCTGATGTCGATGACCAGGTGTCGCTGGCTCTGCTGGATGCCGTGGTCGGACTGGCCGGCGATCTGGAGTTGCCGGACCTGCTGCGGCGGATCGTGGACTCGGCGCGCTCGCTGACCGGAGCCGAGTACGGGGCTCTCGGCGTGCTCCGGCCGGACCGGGCCACCACGCCCGGACCGCTGCTCAGCAGCTTCCACCAGGTCGGTCTGAGTCCGCTCGAGGTCGAACAGATCGGACCGCTTCCGCAGGTGCACGGAATTCTCGGGCTGCTGCTGGAGGATTCGCGGTCGCTGCGGCTGGACGACCTGACGACCCATCCGTCCTCGGTCGGTTTCCCAGCGCATCACCCCATCATGCGCACTTTGCTCGGAGTGCCGATCATGGTGCGTGGCGAGGTGTTCGGCAACCTGTACCTGACCGAGAAGCCAGGCGGGTTCACTGCCGAGGATGAACGCGTGGTGATCGGCTTGGCGGCGGCGGCGGGCGTCGCCGTCGAGAACGCCCGGCTGTTCGACGACGCCCAGTCTCGGCAGCGCTGGTTGGCG
>JAKDLH010000019.1 GCA_030452945.1 Microlunatus sp.
CGGCAGGCTGGCCGATCCTGGTCGACGCCGCGGTCACCCGTCAGCCGTGGCTGGTCATCGGCAGCGGACTGCGCCGGAGCAAGATCGCGGTCAGCGGCCACGATCTGGCCAAGCTGCCCGGCGCCGAAGTGCTGGAGCTGGCCATCCACGCCGGCTGAGAGGACTCGCGGCGGCTCAGCCGACCAGCGTCACGATGGCCACTACCCCGACGGCGACGATCACCGCCCGGTAGACCAGCGGGGGCAGCTTGCGGCCGACCCTGGCCCCGACCTGGGCCCCGAGCACCGAGCCGACCGCGAGGGCGAGCACGATCCACCAGTCGACCTCGGAAATGATCACGAACACGACCCCGGCGACGGCGTTGGCGATCATCACCAGCACATTTTTCAAACCGTTGATCCGGGCCATCGTCTCCGAGACGGCGATGCCCATGACCGCCAACACCAGTACGCCCTGAGCCGCCCCGAAGTAGCCGCCGTACGCTCCGGTGAAAATGATCACGGGGAAAAGCCACGGCGGCCCAGTGGTCGACCCCTCGCCCAGGCCCAGCCGCTCCCGTCGCGAGGCGATCGCGCGGGTCAGCCACGGACCGATGATCACCAGAACGCAGCCGAGACCGATCAGCACCGGCACGATCGCGGTGAACGCCGAGGGCGGTAGCCGCAGCAGCAGCAGCGCCCCGACGATGCTGCCGAGCAGCGACGCCAGTCCGTACCGGATCATCCGGGGGCGCTGACCGCGGAGATCCGGTCTGCTCGCCAGCGCGGCCGACAGCGATCCCGGCGCCAGTCCCACGCTGTTGGAAACGTTGGCCAGCACGGGCGGCACGCCCAAAGCCAGCAGGGTCGGGAAGGTGATCAGAGTCCCCGTGCCGACCACGGCGTTGATCAGGCCGGCACCGCCGCCCGCCAAAGCGACGAGCAGCAGTTCCCACCAGCTCACCTCAGCCGGGCGTCATCCGATTGAGCTGGCTCCGACTCCGCTTCGGCCGGCTGCTGTGCGGACGGTTGGTTCGACACTTTGGAACCGATCCCGCGCGGCTCGCCCGGTTTGGCCAGCGAGGCCGGCTTGTTCCGCCCGGAGCGCTCCATCTCCCGCGCCTCCGCGATGGCCTCGGCGACCACGCGCTCGGACTCCTTGGCGTCTTCTTCGGCCTGCTTCGTGATCTCGGCCTGCACATCAACCTTTTCCGGCGCCTGGAATTTACTCTTGTCCCGGGCCGGCGCGTCCTCGCCACCGAAGGCCTCGGTCAAGGACCCGACCGCACCGCCCAGACCTTCCAGCGCGCGGCCGATCTCGCTCGGCACGATCCACACCTTGTTGGCGTCGCCTCGGGCGATCGTCGGCAGCATCTGCATGTACTGGTAGGACAACAGGGCCTGGTCGGGCTCCCCGGCGTGAATGGCGCTGAAGACGGTGGAGATGGCCTGAGCCTCACCCTCGGACCGCAGCATCTGGGCCTGCCGGTCGGCCTGAGCACGGAGCACCGCGGCTTCCCGGTCTCCCTGGGCCCGCAGGATCGCCGACTCCTTCTCCCCACCGGCGGCCAGAATCTGAGACTGCCGCTGTCCCTCGGCGATCAGGATCGCCGCCCGCTTGTCCCGCTCGGCGCGGGCACCCTTCTCCATCGCGTCCCGGATGGTGGCCGGCGGCTCGATGGCCCGCAACTCGACCCGGTTGACCTTGATCCCCCACTTGCCGGTGGCCTCGTCCAGCACCACGCGGAGCTTCTGGTTGATCTCCTCGCGGCTGGTCAGCGTCTGTTCCAGGTCCAGCCCGCCGATGATGTTGCGCAGCGTCGTCATGGTCAGCTGCTCGATCGCCTTGATGTAGTCCTGCGCCTCGTACGCGGCCCGCCGGGCGTCGAGAATCTGGTAGTAGATCACCGAATCGATCCCCACCATCAGGTTGTCCTCAGTGATCACGCCCTGCGGCGGGAACGGGACGACCGCCTCGCGCATGTCGAGGGTGTAGCGAACCCGGTCGAACACCGGGATCACCAGGTGCGGTCCCGGCTCCAGCGTCCGGTGGAACTTGCCGAGTCGTTCGACCACCCCTATCTGTTGCTGACGGATCACCTTGATGGTGGCCCCCAGGAACAGGGCCACGGCGATCGCCACCGCCACGATGACTATCAACGCTGCTAGATCCATCTCACCCACCTACTCGCTATCACGCCTACTCGCTATCGCGTTCGAATCAATCGTCATTGGGGCAGCGAACTCAGAGCAGCTCACCATGCTTGGGGTACACCACGGCGATCGCGCCGTCGACCTCGTACACCTCGATCTCGGTACCCCGATCGATCACTTGTCCCGGCACCATCGTGCGGGCCGTCCAGCTCTGTCCAGCGACCTTGACCTCGCCACCGCTCGGCGTGATCTCCGAGACCGCGACGCCCGAGCTGCCGACCATCGTGTCGGTCGAGGAGCGGTAGCCCGGCAGGCTGCGCACCTTCTCGATCAACGTCGGCCGCAGCAGCATCATGGTGCCGATCGAGACCCCCGAAGCCACCAGGATCTGCAACCACCACAGATCGGGAGCGATCAGGGCCACCCCTGCTCCCGCCAGCGCACCGACGGCGAGCATGATCAACACCAGGTCCATGGAGAGAATCTCGGCGACGGCGAGCAGCAACGCCAACGTGAGCCAGATGGCCCAAGCGTTCTCTCCCAGCCAGTCGATCAAATTCACTCCCACGTCGCGCTGCCTCCCCTGCGCTTTCCATCCTGCCAGACGCGCGAAACCGCACCTGGACCGACGAGTTCTCGCTCAGCGGGCGCGGGCGGCCCAGCGGTCGTCGGTCTTGGACAGCGCCAGGGGCAGGTCGAAGGTGGCCGAGAGATGCTCCTCGGTGAGGGTCTCCTCGATCGGACCGGCGGCCACCACCAGACCGTTCTTCAGCAGGAGAGCGTGGGTGATCCCGACCGGAATCTCCTCGACGTGATGGGTGACCAGCACCGAGGCAGGCGCGTACGGGTCGCGGGCGAGCTCTCCCAGGGTTCGAACCAGAGCCTCCCGTCCGGTCAGGTCCAGCCCAGCGGCCGGCTCGTCCAGTAACAGCAGCTCCGGATCGGTCATCAGGGCGCGGGCGATCTGCACCCGTTTGCGTTCGCCCTCGCTGAGGGTGCCAAACGTACGGTCGGCGAGGCGGCCGATGCCGAGCTGATCCAGCAGTTCGTCGGCCCGCTCGTGGTCCAGCTCGTCGTAGTCCTCCCGCCAACGACCCAGCACCGCGTAGGAGGCGGAGACGACGACGTCGTGCACCCGCTCGCTGCGGGGGATGCGCTCGGCCAGCGCCGCCGAGGTGAGCCCGATCCGAGGCCGCAGCTCGAAGACGTCCACCGCGCCGAGCACCTCACCGAGCAGCCCGGCGACCCCGTCGGTGGGGTGGATCTGGGCCGCCAGCACCTGGAGCAGGGTGGTCTTGCCGGCTCCGTTCGGTCCGATCACCACCCAGCGGTCCGCCTCGTCGATCTGCAGGGTGACCTCGCCCAGCAGGGTTGCTCCCCCACGGACGACACTCACCCCGGCGAGGTCCACCACTGCCACCATGGGGCGACACGCTACTACGCGCATACGCTGCGCTGGTGACGTTGCCCGCCGCGGTCCGCCTGGTCAGCTATCTGAACGCCGCCGACGCCGACCCGGTGCTCCGCGAGCGCGCGCCGTTCGCCGTCCAGGGCGAGGATGTCGCCCATCATGTGGTGGATCCGCACGGCCTGGTGGGGATCGATCCGTGGAGCGCTGCGCCCCTGGCTGAGGTCTTCGACACCCTGCTCGGGCACGCCGGCGTGCCCTGGCTGCTGGCGCTGCCCGATCCCGGGCGGCTGGCCCCCCTCCGAGGCCCGCCGGAGCTGGTGCGCTCGGCGCTGGGATCCGGGGCGGCAGTGGTCGCCACCGGAGGTGGAATCGCGCTGGTGCCACACCGGGTTGGCCCGGCCGTGCAGTGGGAGGTGCTGCCGGCGGCGCGCCCGGGGGCGGTAGCCACCGCGTACGAGGCCGAGCGGGAGCTCAGCGAGTTGGTGCTACGCGCGGCCCGCGACCTGGCCGACCTCGACGTCGCCGACGGGTCTCGCCCGACCGACATCGCCATCGAACTGGCTCCGGGCTATCCACCGCGGCAACGGGTGGCCGCCGACCGTGCCCTCCGACTGCGGTCGGCATGCTCGGCCGCCCTCGCCGACGACGGCGCGAGTGTGTCCGCCTTCGAGGCCGACCGTCGCCGCGCGGCCTTGCGCGAGGTTCGCGACGCTGCCGGGCAGGCCCTGATCGCCGCAGTCTCCTGGCTGAGGGTCGAGCAGCGCTGACCGCCGACTTGTCAACATCGGTGGACGTCCCAGCGACCCCCGATGCCGACAACTCGGATGGTGAGAAAGTTCACTCCGTATCCTGTCCGGCATGCTCGACAGCCCTCTCCCCGTGTCCGGCGCTGACGACTCCGTCTCCGGTGCCGACGACGGCGCCCTGGGCACCCTGTTCGCCATCGGGGGGGCCGAGGCCAAGCTCCGCCGACGCAGCGTGCTGCGCGCTTTCGTAGCCGCGGCCGGAGGCGCCCAGGCCCGGATCGCGGTGGTGCCGAGCGCATCCTCGCTCGGGCCGGAGGTGGTGGAGGTCTACCAGGCCGTCTTCGCCTCGCTCGGCGCCGCCGAGGTCGTCGCGGTCCGACCGCTGAGCCGGGTTGAGGCCGAGGACCCCGAACTGGCCGAGAGGTTGTCCGTGGTCACCGGCATCTTCATGACCGGCGGCAACCAGCTGAAGTTGAGCGGTTTCATCGCCGGGACTCCGTTCGCCGAGGCGATTCATGCCGCGTACCGGCGCGGGGCGGCGGTCGGGGGCACCTCGGCCGGGGCCAGCATCGTGGCCGAGCACATGATCGCCTTCGGCAGCGGCGGGTCGACCCCCAAACAGCGCATGAGCCAGCTGTCGGTGGGTCTGGGCCTGCTGCGGGGCGTGGTGATCGACCAGCACTTCGAGCAGCGGAACCGGTACGGGCGGCTGCTGTCCCTGGTCGCTCAGTCCCCGTCGCTGCTGGGCATCGGTGTGGACGAGGACACCGCCGCCGTCGTTCGCCACGGTGACCAACTGGAGGTCGTCGGTCGGGGCGCGGTGACATTGGTCGACGGCAGCCACTCGGTCAGCAACGCCTACACGGCCAAGCGGACCGCGCCGCTGCTGGTGTCGGGCGCGACCATCCACGTCCTGCCGGCGGGGAGCCGGTTCGACCTGAGCCGACGCGCCTTGTGCCAGCACGTCGAGCCGTTGCCCAGTGTCGAGGTCGCCGAAGTCCGCGCGACCGAGTCGGGTCTGCGCGAGCTGGCCCGTGACATCGCCGCCGACGGCGTGTCCCCGACCACCTACGCCCGGCGGATCCGTCGGGGTCGGCGCGCCTGAGGCATCGACGCGCATCCGGACGGCCACAGACAGCAGCACCCGTTTGGTGACAGGATCAGTTCATGACTGCCAGCCCCCGACCCGACCTGAAGATCCTGTCCAGCAGGGTTTTCCGTGGACCGAATGTGTGGCACTACGAGCCGGCGATCCAACTGGTCGTGGACCTGGGCGTGTTGGAGGACTTCCCCACCAACAAGATCCCCGGCTTCACCGAAGCCCTGCTGGAGCGGCTGCCAGGGCTGCACAATCACACTTGCAGCCGCGGTCGGCGCGGAGGATTCGTCGAGCGGCTGGAGGAGGGCACCTGGCTCGGCCACGTGGCCGAGCACATGGCGCTGCAGCTGCAACAGGCGGTGGGCCATGACATCCGGCGGGGCAAGACCCGGGGGGTGAAGGGTGTCCGCGGTCAGTACAACGTCATCTACGCCTACTCCGACGAGTCCGTCGGGTTGGCCGCCGGAGAGTTGGCCGTCCGGCTGGTCAACCACCTGATCGAGCCCGATCCTGAATTCGACTTCGACGCCGAGCTGGAACGGTTCATCATCCGCGGCGAGCGCTCGGCTTTCGGTCCCTCCACCCAGGCGATCATCGACGAGGCAGTCAGCCGCGACATCCCCTTCATCCGGTTGAACACCTCCTCACTGGTCCAGCTCGGCCAAGGCGTGCACCAGAAGCGGATCCGCGCCACCATGACCTCCAACACCTCCTCGGTCGCGGTCGACATCGCCGGCAACAAAGAACTCACCTTGACCCTGCTGGCCGCGGCCGGGCTGCCGGTACCTCGCTCGGAATCAGTGCGCAGTCCCGAAGACGCCGCCCGGTTGGCCGAGCGGATCGGCTACCCGGTGGTGGTCAAGCCGCTGGACGGTAACCATGGTCGCGGGGTGATCTTGGACTTGCAGGACGCCGACGCCGTCCGCGCCGGCTTCGCGATCGCCGAGAACGAGTCCCGCAACGGCTGGGTGATCGTCGAGAGGTTCGTGACCGGGAAGGACTATCGCTGCCTGGTCATCGACGGCCGGATCGCCGCGATCGCCGAACGGGTGCCGGCCCATGTGGTCGGCGACGGCAGCTCGACCATCATCGAGTTGGTCGAGCGGACCAATGCCGACCCCCGTCGCGGGGTCGGCCACGAGAAGGTGCTGACCAAGATCAAAGTCAACCAGGCGGCGGTCGATCTCGCGGCTCAGCAGGGCTACGGGATGGACGACGTACCACCGGCCGGGGAGACGGTCAGGCTCACCCTGACCGGAAACATGTCCACCGGGGGGATCGCCATCGACCGAACACTGGAGGCGCACCCGGAGAACATCGAGATCGCCGAAGAGGCGGCTCGGGTGATCGGCCTGGACATCGCCGGCATTGACTTCATCGCTCCCGACATCACCCAGCCGGTACGCGAGACCGGTGGCGCGATCTGCGAGGTCAACGCCGCCCCCGGCTTTAGGATGCACACCCACCCGACCATCGGCGATCCGCAGTACATCGCCAAGCCGGTGATCGACATGCTGTTCCCGCCCGGCTCGCCCAGCCGAATCCCCATCGTCGCCGTGACCGGCACCAACGGCAAGACCACGACCTCACGGATGATCGCGCACATCTTCAAGGGCATCGGCCGCAAGGTGGGGATGACCTCGACCGACGGTGTCGTGATCGACGAACGGCTGGTGATCAGGGCCGACGCCTCCGGACCACGCTCAGCCAAGATGGTGCTGCAGAACCCACGGGTCGACTTCGCCATGTTCGAAGTGGCTCGCGGGGGCATCCTCCGGGAGGGTCTGGGCTATGAGCGCAATGACGTGGGCGTGGTGCTGAACGTGCAGCCCGACCATCTCGGTCGACGGGGGATCGAGACCCTGGATCAGCTCGCCGACGTCAAGGCCGTCGTGGTCGAGGCGGTCCCCCGCAACGGCTACGCCGTGCTGAACGCCGACGACCCCCTGGTCCGGGCGATGCGCCGGCGCTGTTCGGGGCGGGTGGTCTGGTTCACCCTCGCCGAGCCCGGCGACGAGGTGCGGGAGGCGGTGGACGATCACTGCCGGCGAGGGGGGCGCGCCGTGGTGCTGGAGCGGAGCGAACTCGGTGACATGATCGTGGTCAAGGAGGGCCGCCGCTCGATGCAGCTGGCCTGGACCCACCTGCTGCCCGCCACCTTCGACGGTCGGGCGATGATGAACGTGCAGAACGCTATGGCCGCCGCCGCGGCGGCTTTCGCGGCCGGGGCTTCCCTGCACGACATCCGGCAGGGCCTGCGCTCCTTCTCGACCAACTACTACCTTTCACCCGGACGGTTGAACGAGGTGACCGTCGAGGGCCGTACGGTCGTGGTGGATTACGCCCACAACGTTCCCGCGCTGGAGATGCTCGGTGACTTCGTGGACAAGACCGGCGCGGCCCTGGACAGGTCGTCCGAGCTCGGCAGGGTCTCTCGCATCGGCGTGATCGCCACCGCCGGCGACCGGCGAAACGCCGACATGCGCGAACTGGGCGAGACCGCCGCCCAGCACTTCGACGTGGTGATCGTCCGCGAGGACAACGCCACCCGCGGCCGGCGTCGGGGCGAGGTCGCCGACCTGATCGCCCAAGGTGTGCACGCTGCGATGGGTGAGGGAATCCGCGCCAAACAGGTGGAGATCGTGCTCGATGAGCTCGAGGCCACCCGGCACGCGATGACCCGCTCCAATCCGGGTGACTTGATCGTGGTCTGCGTCGATCAGCATGCCGCGGTCATGTCGGAGTTGGAGAGCTACGGCCGACAGGCTCAACCAGGGGCCAGGCGCGACGACCACGTCAGCACCAACGCCGTCGCCGATCCCGATTTCCTACCCGGCCCGTCGCAGCCGGAGGCGGCGGTGGAACCATCGTTGTTCTGAGACCGGATACGGTGGACCGCACCAGAGGATGAGGAGCAGGGCATGAGCTATCGGCAGCCCTATGGACCCCACGGGTCGGTGCACACCCAGGTCGTCAGCCAGCCGTACCGCTCTTCGACCGCCCACGTGGTGATCGCCTGGGTGCTGACCGTGCTGACCGTCGGCTACCTCCTGCCGTGGGCGATCGCGGCTACCCGCAACAAGGCGAACACCGCCACGGTCGCGCTGATCAACATCTTCCTCGGCTGGAGCCTCGTCGGCTGGATCGTGGCCCTGGTCATGTCGTTGACGACCGATCCACAACCGGTGATCTACGTCAACACCGCGGTCCTGCCGAGTCAGCACCCGGCGTACGGCCAGCCGGCGCCGCACCAGCTGCCGCAGCAGGGGTACGGCTACCAGCAGCCCAGCCATCTGCCCTACCGCCACGAAGCTGGCGAGCCCACCGCGATCCTCCCGCCGTTCCCACCGCAGTCGTGGCGGCCGCCGAACCCGGGACCCGGTCCGCAGACCCACCGCTGACCGCCGGGCCGACCAATCATCGCCGGTCGCCGGCCGCTGCCACCTTGGCCCGCAGGTCATCCACCGTGTCCCGTCGTCCGCCGTGCTCGATCAGCCAGTCATCGACCTGCTGTCGGTCTTGGTGGGTCATCAGGGCCACCACGTCGCCGGCTCGAGCTTGAGCCGCCAGGGAGGTCAGGGCGGCGACTTCGCCGGCATGCTCGCGGTCGATGGTGACGCCCGCGTTCTCGGCGCCCTGGCGGATCAAGGCGCCGAGTTCGGCCATTGGCCGGCCGCGGAGGTAGGAGTCCTTGTGGGCAATCTCGACCACGTCCCCGGCCAGGGCGGCGAGTTCACCCAGGGTGACGAAGATGTCGTCGGTCCGGTCCCCGGCCGTGCCGACCCCGATCAGCAGCCGACCGTCCGGCGATCTGATTCCCTGGGCGATCTCGATCAGTGCCTGCAGACCAGCTTCGTTGTGCGCCAGATCGATGACGACGCTGGCCTGGCCGCCGGTGACCGGGAGCGTCCAGACGTTCATCCGACCGGGGTTGTTCTCCCCCGGGTCGAACTCCCGCAGCCCGGCGGCGACCTGATCCACGCTCAGCCCGATGGCCAGCGCGGCCGAGGTCACGGCCAGGGTGTTCTCGACGTTGACTCGGCTCAGCCCGGCCAGGGTCATACCCACATCCACGACCGGCACCACCGGCAGCGGATCCCTGCCCCGCTGCAGGACGCAGACCCAACTGTCGATCACGGTGGTCACCCGACCGCCGGCGTCGATTACCGCCCGCCCGTTCGGGGAGTTCGGATCGATCGTGAAGACCCACACCTTCGCCTTGGTCGCCGATCGCATCGCGAAGGTCCGTGGGTCGTCGGCGTTCAGCACGCACCAGCCGCCCGGCTTGGTGATCTTGGTGATCACGGCCTTGACCTCAGCGAGTTGATCCAGCGTCTCGATGCCGCCGACTCCGAGATGGTCGGCACTGATGTTGGTGACCACGGACACGTCGTTCCAGGCGACCCCGACGCCGCGTCGCAGGATCCCGCCGCGCGCCGTCTCCGTCACCGCGAGCTGGACGCCCGGTTGCTGCAGCACCTGACCGGCCCCGCTGGGGCCCGAGTAGTCCCCCGCCTCCACCAGGTCACCGTTCAGGTACACCCCGTCGGTGCTGGACCAGCCCACCGACAGACCAGCGCGTTGAGCGACGAAACCCAGCATCCGCGAGGTGGTCGTCTTGCCGTTGGTTCCGGTCACCGCGACCACCGGAATGCTCGGCCGGATCAGGTCGGGGGGTGATCCCGGCGGGGTGGCGGCCAGTCGGTCGGCCGCCCGCTGGAGCAGCGTGGCGAAGTCCGCCGTCGGGTCCTCGCCGAGCGCGTCCAGCACGGCGGTGAGCCCGTCGGCCAGCACCTCTGCGCGCGCGGAATTGCGCCACGGATAGGCCACGATCAGCTCAGACACAGCGGTGCCCGGCCGCGACCGTACGGCCAGTCGCTTCACTCCGCCGGCCACGGCCAACCGGCGGAGCAGGTGGGCGACAGCGCGAGCCGCGAACCGCTGCCGGAATGCCGATCCCGTCGGACCGGGTCGGGAGCGGGACATTCCCACCTGGGAGGCGAACCGCTGGGCCGCAGCCAGGTCGAGCACGAGCAATGAGGTGATGTCGAGCGTGACCTTCACCGCCGGCCGGGGGAAGTAGAGGTTCGGCCCGCCGAGCAGCCGCACCTCGACCAACGACCGGGACGTGGATCCGCCCATCGCCGAAATCCTTTCGTCGCCAGCTCGCGTGTCGCAGGTTGTCGAACGGAGGCGCTCAGGCACCTGTCGCGTGCACGCCGCCGTCCACGTGCACGATCTCGCCGGTGGTGGCGGGAAACCAGTCGCTCAACAGGGCCACCACGGCCTTCGCGGTGGGCTCCACGTCGCGCGGGTCCCAGCCGATCGGGGCGCGCGTGCCCCAGACGGTATTGAACTCCTCCGCCCCGCCGATGGCCTTCTTGGACAGCGTCTCCAGGGGTCCGGCCGCCACCAGGTTGACGCGAACGCCGTCCGGCCCGAGATAGCGGGCGAGGTAGCGGCTGGTGCTCTCCAAAGCCGCCTTGGCCACCCCCATCCAGTCGTAGACCGGCCAGGAGATGGTCGCATCGAAGGTCAGACCGACCACCGAGGCGGGTTTGGCTAGCAGCGGTTTGACCGCCATGGTGACCGAGGACAGCGAGTAGGCCGAGACCTGCACCGCGGTGCCCACATCATTCCAGGGGGTCGACAAGAACTTGCCGCCCAGCGCGGTCTCCGGGTTGGCGAAGGCCAGCGAGTGCACTACCCCGTCCAGATGATCGACGTGCTCGCCGACAGCGGCGGCTAGGCCGGCCAGATGCTGCTCGTCGGTGACGTCGACCTCGAGCAGCGGCGGCACCGGATCGAGCTTCTTGATCACCCGTCGAGTCAGGCTCATCGCGCGCCCGAAGTTCGAGACGATGACGTTCGCCCCCTCTCGCTGCGCGATGCGGGCCACGTGGAAACCGATCGAGGTGTCGAGAGTGACCCCCGCCACCAGGATGTTCTTGCCCTCCAGGATTCCCACTGCTGTCCTTCCACCTGTTCGAGCCGGCCGGGTGACCGAATACTCGTACGCCTAGTCGTTCTCGGTGCATCCAGCGCGCCGACCCGAATCGAAATACCTCAGTGACCCATTCCCAGACCGCCGTCGACCGGGATCAGCGCGCCGGTGATGTAGCCGGCCTCGTCGCCGGCCAAGAATTCGATCAGCGCCGCGATGTCGTCGACCGCCCCGAGGCGCCCGAGTGGGATCTGGTCGGTGTACTTCTTCACCAGATCCTCGGTCAGCACCGCGGTCATGTCGGTGTCGACGAAGCCGGGAGCCACCACGTTGGCGGTCACCCCGCGCGAGCCCAGCTCCCGGGCCAACGACCGGACCAGGCCGACCAGCCCAGCCTTGGACGAGGCGTAGTTGACCTGACCGGCCGAGCCGAGTTGGCCGACCACCGAGGAGATGAAGATCATCCGCCCGAACCGGCCCCTGATCATGGGGCGGGCGGCCCGTTTGGCCACGCGGAAGGCGCCGGTCAGATTGGTGTCAATCACCGCCGACCAGTCGTCCTCACTCATCCGCATCAGCAACGTGTCCCGGGTGATGCCGGCGTTGGCCACGAGCACCTGCACTCCGCCGAGCGCGGTCTCCACCTCCGTGAACGCCGCCTCCACCTGGGCGGGATCGGTGATGTCGCACCGGACGCCCAGCACGCCCGCGGGCACGTCGCCGCTCCGGTAGGTGGCCGCCACCCGGTGTCCGGCTGCCTGCAGTCGCTGGGCGATCGCCCGGCCGATGCCCTTGCTGCCACCGGTGACCAGGACCACCCTCGCCGGTTGCCGGGTCGCGGAGTCGGGGATCGTCGTCGATTCGCTCTCGGTCACAGTCACAACCTATCGACAGATGACCCTGGGGTGCCATCGCCGGCTGGGGCCTGTGTCTGGGGTTCCCCTACCGGTGCGGTGGCCACCGAACGTAGGCTGGGTCGGTGACGGGCAACAAGGAGGACGGTGCACGTCCTCGCCACCAGCACCGACCGGCCGGTGGCTCGGTCGCGTTCGGCTCGCTCAACCCGACCACCATCACCGACGCTCGGTCGGGCGCGAGCCAGGAGCTAGCCACCCGGCAGCGCCGGTACGCCATCACGATGGCCTTCCGCACCGCGTGCTTCATCGCGATGGTGTTCACTCCCGGAGTGCTCCGCTGGATCCTGTTCGCGGCCGCCGTGGTCCTGCCCTACGTCGCGGTCCTCTTCGCCAACCAGGCTCGCCGGCCGGCACCCGGCCAGCCGGTCAGCGGCGGAGACGCCGGCTACGCGCCCGCGATCACGACCGGGCCGGAGCAGGGCGAGATCATTACCGGTGACGTGGACGAGGAGAATCGTGACGGTGACCGACCAGGAGCGTACGGCAATGCCCGAGGCAACAGCGCAGACGCAGGCGACAGAGACGACCGGGTCGCCTGACGACCCAGCCCGGCCGGGCGGGGTCGACCCGCTGCCCGGCGGTCCGGACGGGCTGGTCTGCTCGGCTCGCGGCTGTCGAGCACCGGCCCGCCATGACCTGCAGTGGAACAACCCGAAGATCCACGCTCCGGACCGCCGCAAACACTGGCTGGCCTGCGCGCTGCACCGGGATTCGCTGTCCGCGTTCTTGTCGGCTCGCGGCTTCCTGCGTTCGGTGGCGGACCTGCCGGAGCAGTGACGCGCATCAGCCGCGGATGACCTCGACCCCGTACGCGGCGATCCTTGGATCGACGGTGACGATCGGAAGGCCGTGAGTCATGGCCTGCGCCACCAGCATTCGGTCGAACGGGTCACGATGCAGCGGTGGTAGCGCTCCCGCTCGGATCGCATGAGTGAGTTCGATCGGCAGTACGGACAGTTTCAGCCTTCGTTGCAGTTCGGGCACGAACTCCGCTGGCGCAGAGGCCAGTGGAAGCTTGCCGTTCGCGTACTTGATCGAAATCTCCCACGCGCTGACCGTCGACATGAGCAGATCTTGGCGCGCGTCGCGCACCCGTTCGAGAGTGGCTTCGGAGAGCTTCGCCGGCGAAACCGCGAGCCACAGCATGACGTGGGTGTCCAGCAGCAGTCTCATTCGGCGTAGAAGCTCTCGACGAGCTCGGGGTCGGGGTCGTCGAAGTCGTCCGGGATCACCACGGAACGATCTGCGGCGAAGCCGATCTCCCGGACGGCGGACTCCATCGGCACGATGCGGGCGATCGGTTCACTGCCCCGGGTGATGTGCACCTCACCCCCACTTTCCACCAGTCGCAGGATGCGCGACAGATGAGTCTTCGCCTCGTGCACGCCGACGATCGTGACACTTTGATCCGACTTAGTCATGGACTTAGTTTATCTTTGGCGCAGCCACCGGGTGGTGCCGGCCGGCTTCTGCGCCTGAACGGTGATCCGCCGAAAACGCGGTGACGGGTGGGCGGTGAGGCAGCGCGCGCGATCAGCCGCCGATAGCCGACATGGGCCGGTCCGGTTGCAGGAACGACGGGTCGTTGATGCCGTGACCGGGGAGCTTGGTGGCGACCGCGCGCACCCACTGGTCGGCGATCTCCTCGTCGGTCGCCCCGGCCCGAAGCGAGGCTCGCAGGTCGGACTCCGTTCGCGAGAACAGACAGTTGCGGAGCTGGCCGTCGGCGGTGAGCCGGACGCGATCGCAGGCCCCGCAGAACGGTCGGCTGACCGCGGCGATGATGCCGACGGCGTGCTCGGTGCCCTCGACCCGGAACAACTCGGCCGGAGCGCTGCCGCGACGCGCGGCGTCCGCCGGATCCTCGACCAGGTTCACGTGCTGCGACAGGCTTTCGTGGATCTCGGCCGCGGTGACCATCTCCGAGCGCCGCCACGAGTGCTGGGCGTCCAGCGGCATCTGCTCGATGAACCGCAGCTGAACCCCGGTCCGCATCGCCCACTGCACCAACATGGGCGCCTCGTGATCGTTGATCCCGCGGAGCAGCACCGAATTGATCTTGACCGGTCGCAGCCCGGCGGCCACGGCGGCCTCGACCCCGGCCAACACGTCGTCCAGTCGCGGACGGCGGGTGAGCTTTTTGAACGTCTGGGCGTCGAGGGTGTCCAACGAGATGTTGACCCGCTCCAGACCAGCGTCGGCAAGTCGGGCCGCTCGCTTGGCCAAGCCGATCCCGTTCGTGGTCAGCGCGATCCTGGGCGCGGGTCGCAGGTCGGCCAGAGCCGCGATCAGCCACTCCAGGTCCTGCCGCAGCAGCGGCTCGCCCCCGGTCAGCCGGACGGTGGTGATGCCCAGCCGGGTGACCCCGATCCGGATCAGTCGAACGATCTCGGCATCGGTCAACACGTCGGCTCGCGGCAGCCAGTCCAGCCCCTCGGCCGGCATGCAGTACTGACAGCGCAGGTTGCACCGGTCAGTCAGCGAGACCCGCAGATCCGTGGCCACTCGACCGTACGCGTCGCGCAGCGCCCGCTCCGGGGCGACCGCGGCGGAGGGGTCCGCAGTGCGGATCCGGGGCAGCGGGAGCAGGGTGGTCATCAGTCGAGTCTAGGCCGACGGGCCACCCGCTCAGCGTGGGTGTAGACGTTCATCGACTCTCCCCGCAGGAAGCCGACCAGGGTGAGACCCGCGTCCTGGGCCAACTCGACGGCCAAGGAGCTGGGAGCAGACACAGCTGCCAGCACGCCGATGCCGGCGAGCACGGCCTTCTGGGTCAGCTCGAACGAGGCCCGGCCCGAGACGAACAGAACAGTGTCCGACAACGGGAGCAGGTCTCGGCGAAGGGCCCAACCCACCACCTTGTCGACGGCGTTGTGCCGGCCGACGTCCTCCCGTACGCACCGCAGCTCTCCGTCGAAGTCGAGCAGCGCCGCGGCGTGCAGACCCCCGGTCTTGGTGAAGGTCTTCTGGTTGGGCCGGACCCGCTGGGGCGCGGAGAGCAGGACCTGCTCGCCGATCCGCGTGGTCGTGAGCGGATGCCGGGCAACCTTCAGGACCTGATCGATGCTGGCCGTCCCGCACACCCCGCAGGCACTGGAGGTCAAGACGTTGCGTTCCAGACCGGGGACCGGAGCCGTGGCTCCGGCACCGAGGGTCACGTCGAGAACGTTGTAGGTGTTGACGCCGTCCGGACCGGACCCGGCGCAGTAGCGGGCCAGCACGACCTGCGCCGCCTCGGTGATCACCTGCTCGCTGTGCAGCAGGCCGTGGACGAGGTCGATATCGTCACCGGGAGTCCGCATCGTGACCTGGAACGGCCGACCGTCAAGGCGCACCTCGAGCGGTTCCTCGACCGCCAGCGTGTCCAAAGCCGGTCCCGGGCGGTTGGCACCGATCCGGACGACCGGCCGCCGACGCGTCACCCGTCCCATGAGAGCATCCAATCAAATCGACCCAAGCGGACCGACCCAAGCAAACCGACCCGAGGCGATCAGGGCAACCGGCCCACGATCAACACGCCCGAGAGGACAGGAGCAAGAACCGTGACGGAGCTGAGCACCTGGCTGGACACCGTCTCCGACGAGCTCGGCATCACTGACGTCGAACTCGACAACAACAGCATCCACACGCTACTGGATCTGGCGCGCGACTCCGCCCACGAGGTCGAGCGGCTGGCGGCCCCACTGACGACGTACCTGGTCGGGATGGCCGTCGGTCGGGGCGAGTCACTCGGCGCCGCTGCGGCCAAGGTGACGGCCCTGGCCCTGAGGGACCGCGAGAAGCCTGAGGGCCGCGAAACTGAGGGCCGCGAAGCTGAGGGCCGCGAAGCCTGAGGGCCCCGACTAGCCTGGAGGGCGTGCGACGACTGTGGGTGCGCTGGGCGGGGTTGGTGGTCTTCGTCGCTGTCCTGGGGATCGTATTCGTGAACCTCGGCGAGTGGCAGTTGAACCGCCTCAACCAACGACAAGACCGCAACGCGTCGACGATCGCCAACGAGCAGGCCCCGGTGAAGCCGTACGCGCAGGTCTTCACCCGGGAGATCACCGAGGCCGATCAGTGGCAACGTGTCACGGCCACCGGCACCTACGATCCCGACCACCAGTTCGTGGTCCGCAACCGCAACAACGGGGACGACCGCGGCTACGAGGTCGTCACCCCGCTGCGGACCGCGACCGGTGCTGTCCTGGTCGATCGCGGTTTCGTCACCGTCGCGCCGGGAACAGGCATTCCGACGACCGGACCACCGCCACCCCCGGGCGAGGTGACCGTGATCGGGCACGTGCGACGCAATGAGCAGGGACGGCGCGGGGCGATCCAACCGGTCGACGCCAGCGTGAGGTTGATCAACTCCGATGCGCTGCAGACGGCAATCCCCTACCCGGTCGCCAACGGCTACATCGGCGCCCTGCAGACGACCCCAGCCCAGTCCGGCGGTTTGGCGCCGGTTCCGGTTCCGGAGTTGTCGAACGGACCACACTTCTGGTACGCGATGCAGTGGTTCATGTTTGCCGGTATCGGGATTCTGGGCATCGTCGTCTTCATCCGCTCGGATCTGCGCGACCGTCGGACCGCGCAGCAGCAGCGGCGGTCAAGCCAGGACCGTGAACACACAACCGCGGACCGCTGAGACGCAGACCGGCCTCTCCGTGCCAAGATCCTCTCCGTGCCAAGATCCTCTCCGTGCCAAGATCACTGATATGGATCTCGGACTGCGTGACCGTGTTTTCGTAGTGACTGCCGCCAGCGGAGGCCTGGGGCGGGCTACGGCCGAGCAGCTGGTCGCCGAGGGCGCTCGAGTGGTCTTGGTGGCCCGACGCGCCGATGTGTTGGACGAAACGGTGGCGGCGCTGGGACCGGATCAGGCCACGTCTTTGACCGCCGACCTCGCCGATCTGGACACCGCGGATCGAGCTTGCCGGATCGCTTTGGACACGTGGCAGCGACTGGACGGCGCTTTGATCAGCGTCGGCGGTCCGCCGGCCGGGAGCGTCCTCGGCACGGCGCCCGAGGACTGGCAGGCTGGGTTCGACGGCGTGTTCCTGGCCGCGCTCCGGGTGGCCGAGGCGGTGGTCGAGCACGGCACGGCCGGCGACCTCTGTTTGGGCTGGGTGCTGTCCAGTTCGGTGAAGGCGCCGATCGGCGGGCTGGCGGTGTCCAACGGTTTGCGACCGGGGCTGGCCATGGTGGTCAAACAGCTAGCCGACGAGTTGGGTCCCGACGGCACCCGCGTCGTCGGACTAATGCCGGGGCGGATAGAGACCGAGCGGGTCGCGCACCTGGACTCCCTCGCTGAGGACCCGGTTGCGGCCCGGAGCGCGAGCGAGGCCGCGATTCCACTCCGTCGATACGGACAGCCGGCGGAATTCGGCCGGGCCGCGGCCTTTGTGCTGTCCCCCGCCGCCTCCTACCTGACCGGATCCATGATCGCCGTGGACGGCGGGGCGATCCGGGCGCTGTGACTCTGGACCACAAGCCGGCCGCGTCGTCATGAGCCTGGCGACGGTGGTCGATCTGCTCCGCTGCCCGCGCTGCCAGCAGCGGGTCACCTTGACCGAATCGGTGCTGGGCTGCGACCGAGGGCACCGTTTCGACCTAGCCCGGCAGGGTTACGTCAATCTGCTGGGCAGCGCTCAGCCCGACCATGCCGACAGCGCGTCCATGATCGCGGCGCGAGAGCAGGTGCTGGCTGCCGGTCGGTACGCGCCGGTCCGGGACGGATTGATCGCAGCGATCCCGGTTGGGGCCCTCGACCTGCTAGACATCGGTACCGGCTCCGGCTACTACCCGAGCGGTGTGCTGGCTGCTCGACCGGTCGCCCGTTGCCTGGGAATCGACGTCTCAGTCGCCGGCTGCCGTCGAGCGGCCCGGGCCCATCCGCGTCTGGGAGTGATCACCGCCGACGCGTGGGCCCGGCTGCCGGTCGCTGACCGCCGCGTCGACGCGGTGCTCAGTGTCTTCGCGCCGCGCAACCCGACCGAGTTCTCCCGGGTGCTGCGAGTCGAAGGGGTGATCATCACCGTGACGCCCGGTCTTGATCATCTCGCGGAGCTGCGTACCGCGTTCGGACTGATCGGGTTGCACAGTGCCAAGGAGCAGCGGCTCACCGACTCTCTTGGTGAGGCTGGGTTCTTCGCGACCGAGCGGATCCCCGTCGTGCGCCGGGATCCGTGGGCCGTGCAGGATGCCCTCCAAGCGGTGGCGATGGGACCGAACGCTTTTCACCGTGATCCGGGTCTGGTCGCAGACCTCGCCGCGCGGCTGACCTGGCCGCGAACGGTGACCCTGTCGTGCGTGATCACGCGGTGGTCTCGTCGGGACTGAGGTCGCGGTCAGGACAGGCGAAGGCGCCGGAGCAACGCGATCTGGGCAGCTCGCTCGGCCGCCAACTGCTCGTCCCCGGTACGACTGGACGCGTCCTTCATCAGCGACTTGACCGCCCGCGAGGTTGCGGGATCGACGGCCAGGAAACCCGCGAGATAAGCCTCGACAGCGGTCTCCAAATCGGCATCGTCGACCACGAGGTCGGCCAGACCGAGCCGACGAGCGTGCTCAGCGTCGACCGGCCGGGCGGTCGCGCAGATCTCCAGCGCCCGCGGGTAGCCGACGAGCTCCACCAGCCGCCGGGTGCCGCCCAGATCCGGCACCAGCCCAAGGGTCGCTTCTCCCATCACCAGCATCGCGTCGGCACTGAGCACCCGAAGATCGGCCCCGAGAGCCAGCTGGAATCCTGCCCCGATGGCTCGGCCGGTCACCACCGCCACGACAACCGCGCCCAGTCCACGCCAGCAGGTGAATCCTTGTTGAAACGCTGCTATCGCGCGTTCGACGGCATCGTCGTCACCTTCGAGCAGGGACGCGAGATCACCCTCCCCGTCGGGGGCGGTGCCGGTCAGCATCCGCAGGTCGAGCCCGGCACTGAAGTCCGTCCCAGCCCCGCGCAGCAGGACGGCACTGACGTCCGGGCGGTCGGCGATCAGCTCGGCCGCCCGGGCCAGCGAGGCCCAGGTCGCCACCGTCTGAGCGTTGCGAACTTCCGGGCGGACCAACCACACCTGCGCGATCCGACGGTCCTCACCGAAGATCAACTCGACGCCGCCAGGGAGGACGGTCCGGTCCACCGTCAGCTCTTCTTGCCCGTTCTCTTCCCTCCGGACTTCTTCCCTCCGGACTTTTTGGCTGCCGGCTTCTTGGCTGATGACTTCTTGGTTGCGGACTTCTTGGCTGACGACTTCTTGCCTGTCGGGTTCTTCGCGGGGGCCTCCTTGACTGGGCCCTTCTTGACCGCCTCAGTCGACGCGGCCTCGTCCTTGCTCGCCGACTTCTTACCCGATGTCTTTTCGGCGGCGGGAGATTTTTTGGCCGTCGACTTTCCGGTCGTCGACTTCGTGGCCGCAGGGCTGGTGGGCGTCTTCCCGGCCGTCTTCTTGGTGGCACCAGACTTCGCGGCCGCTGGCTCAGGTGAACTTGGGACGTCGTTCTCGGTCACACCGCCGGTCCTGGGCTTCGCGCCGCGAGTGGCACCGCCGCGTCCGCGCAGCGCCACACCATGCTCGAACAGGACACCGTGCACGAACCCGTACGAGCGATTGGCCGTCTCGGCGATCTTGCGGATACTCTGTCCGGCTTCGTACTTCTTCTCATACCTAGCGGCAAGAGTCTCTCGTTGCGCCCCCGTGATCCGGGTGCCTCTGACTACCTTCGCCATCCGAGCCTCCTCGATCGGGTGACCGGAGTCACAATGATCACCGATCACTGACTTTCTAGCACCTTTCCTCCACCTTCGCCTCCCCTGGTAGAGATGATCATCAATTTCGGCGTCCTCCTACGCCAAGGTGATCAAATCGGCGTAGTCCGGACTCCACAGATCTTCCACCCCGTCGGGCAGCAGCAGCACGCGATCCGGGTCAAGTGCGTCCACGGCCCCTTCGTCGTGGGTGACCAGCACCACCGCGCCCGCGTAGCGGCGGATGGCGTCCAAGACCTCGGCTCGAGACGCCGGATCCAAGTTGTTGGTGGGCTCGTCGAGCAGCAGCACGTTGGCGCTGGAGACGACCAGCATGGCCAGGGCCAGGCGGGTCTTCTCGCCGCCGGACAGCACGGCAGCTGGCTTCTCGACGTCATCACCGGAGAACAGGAAGGAGCCGAGAACCTTGCGCACGTCGGTGTCGTTGAGGTGTGGCGCGGCCGTCGTCATATTGGCCAGCACACTCCGGGCAGTGTCCAGAGTCTCGTGCTCTTGAGCGTAGTAACCCAGACGGAGCCCGTGGCCGGGACGAACCTCTCCGGTATCGGAATCCTCCACGCCGGCAAGGATCCTCAACAGGGTCGTCTTTCCCGCACCGTTGAGTCCGAGGATGACCACCTGGCTGCCCCGGTCGATCGCAAGATCAACACTGGTGAAGACCTCGAGCGATCCGTAGCTCTTGCTCAGGTCGACGGCGGTCAAGGGCGTCTTGCCGCTAGGGGCGGGATCGGGGAATCTGATCTTCGCCACGCGCTCGGCGACCCGCTCGCCCTCGAGCCCGGCCAACAGTCGCTCCGCGCGCCGCGCCATGTTCTGAGCCGCGATCGCCTTCGTCGCCTTCGCGCGCATCTTGTCGGCCTGGGTGAACAGCTGTTCAGCCTTGCGTTCGGCATTCGAGCGCTCGCGTCGACGGCGCCTCTCGTCGGTCTCCCGCTGTTGCAGATAGCGCTTCCAACCCATCGCGTAGATGTCGAGCTCGGAGCGGTTGGCGTCCAGATGGAGCACCTTGTTGACCGTTGCCTCCAACAGCCCGACATCGTGACTGATCACGATCAGCCCACCGGAGAACCCCTGCAGGAAGGTCCGCAGCCAGCCGATGGAGTCGGCGTCCAGGTGGTTGGTCGGCTCGTCGAGGAGCAGGGTTTCGGCGCTGGAGAACAAGATTCGCGCTAGCTCGACCCGTCGTCGCTGGCCGCCCGACAGCGTGCGCAGCGGCTGATGCAGAACGCGCTCCGGCAACCCGAGATTGCTGGCGATCCGAGCCGCCTCGGATTCGGCGGCGTAACCGCCTGCAGCCGCCAGTTCGGCCTCAGCCCGGGCGTAGGTGCCCATCGCCTTGTCCCGCACCTCCTCGGAGTCGTCGGCCATCTTCACTTCGGCGTCTCGGAGACGGGCGACCACCGAATCGAGCCCCCGAGCCGAGAGGATCCGATTCTTGGCCAGCACACCGAGGTCCCCGGTCCGCGGGTCCTGAGGGAGATAGCCCACCGGGCCGCCCCGCGTCACCACCCCCGCCGCCGGCTGTGACTCGCCAGCCAAGATCTTGGTCAACGTGGTTTTGCCGGCCCCGTTGCGACCAACGAGTCCGATCTTGTCCCCGGCCGCGATCTGGAAGCTGGCACGCTCCAGCAGCAGGCGGGCGCCTGCGCGGATCTCGAGGTCTCGTGCTACCAACATGGCGGGTCAACGCTTCCACATCCGGGCCTACTCCCCAAACTGCTTCGCTCACCCGGATTCGAGCCGATCGGTCATCGCCCGGTCCGACCCGGTAGGGTGTCGTGGCACGCTATTAGGCTCTCCCCATGATGGAAGTCGTCGAGCAGGTGCGGATGCGAGTCCAGTCCGCCGTGCGCACCAGAATCGCCGGTCGCGACTTCGAACGCGCCCACTCTCGGATCTTTCAGGCACCGGGGCCGCGCTGGTTCACCGAGAGCGATCCGATCTGGCGCGTGCACGCCGACGCCTCGATGTTCGTCGGCGGCATCCGGGCTCTGCTGCTGCAGTCGCTGCACCCCCGCGCGATGGCTGCGGTCAGTCAGCACTCCGGCTTCCGCGGTGACCCGTGGGGACGACTCCAGCGGACCAGCGCCTTTCTGGCCACGACGACGTACGGTCCCATTGACGCCGCGGAGCGGATGATCTCGGCGGTGAACCGGATCCACGCCGGGATAGCGGGCGTCACCTCCGACGGCCTGCCGTACCGAGCCGACGAGCCCCACCTGCTCGCCTGGGTGCACATAGCCGAACTGGACAGCTTCTTGGCCGCCCATGATCACTTTGGCGCTCGGCCGCTGGTCGGGGAAGAACGGGATAGCTACGTCGCGCAGAACGCCGAGATCGCGCGTCGGCTGGGTGTCGTCGAGCCACCGACCACGGCCGCCGCCCTGGCGGAGTGTCTGGCGTCCTACCGGCCGTTGCTGCGGATGACCGACGAGGCCCGCGAGACCTCCGCGCTGCTGCTGCGGCGGCCGCCACTATCCGGGGCCGAACTGGCCGGCTTCCGAACGATGGCGTCCGGGGCGATCTCCACTTTGCCCAGCTGGGCCAGGGTTCTGCTCGAGCTTCCCACTTTGCCGATCACCGATCGGCTGGTCATCCGCCCGGTCACCCGGACCACGCTGCGGGGTCTGCGCTGGGCGATGGCCCCGGCTTGACCGCAGTCGCACACTGCGGGCGTCGTCGACCAATCCGCTTGAGCTGTGGTTCCGAACCCGTACCGCAAGCCGGGTTCACCCCGGCAGGCAGGCCGAGCCGGTGGAGTCGCGGAATGGAGTGTTCCCACTGCTGAGCCCGAGCCGAGAAAGGTAGGGATCCGGCGATGAGAAAACCACTTCGCTTGCTTCTCCCGCTCGCAGCAGCATCGGTGGCGATGAGTCTGACGCCGCTGGCTGCCCAAGCCGACGACGGCGACGCCATGTATCGGGCCACCCTGACCGAGCTGAACGGCTCCGGGGGCTCGGGCTCGTTCATGCTGACGGTGGACGGCGACGACGCCACCGTCGAGATGAACTGGAACGGCCTGGCCGAGACGTTCAAGGACGGCCCGTTCCCGCACGTTCAGCACATCCACATCGGCGGGCAGGGAAAGTGTCCGACACCGTCGGCCGACAAGAACGGCGACGATGTCATCAGCACGCCCGAGGGTCAGGCCTCCTACGGCGGTATCGGCACCACGCTGTCGGTCAAGGGCGACACCAGTGCGAAGTCGGCCACCGACATCACGATCGCCCCGGGAGGGAGCAGCTTGGATTACAAGCGCACCTTCAAGCTCAACGCCGACACCAGGTCGGCGTTGAAGGACGGCACCGGTGTGGTCGTCGTTCACGGCCTGGACCCCAGCACGATGAGCAAGAAGGCCCAGAAGGCCAAGAGCCCATTGGTGTCGTCGCTGCCTCTGGCGGCGACGGCTCCGGCGCTCTGCGGGCCGATCAGTGCCGCACCCACTGGTGGGGCCGATACGGGCACCGGGTCCACGTCCGGCATCGAGCACGCGGGTCTGTTCGGACTGGGTGGTCTGCTGATCGCCGGTGGCGTACTCGCCGGAGCGCGTCTGCGGAAGACGGCGAAGGCGAGCTGAACGACCATGGTCGAGCACGGGGCGGCAGCGCCGAGTCAACGAGCCAGGCGACGAGCACTCTCGCTGGTTTTCATGCTCGTCGGCGTCGCCGTCGTCGTGTTCGCCATCGTCTCTCAGGTGAATGCCCCCACGGCTCCGGGGTCCGCGGCCGGGACCATCGACCCGCCGCAGTCCACCTCCGCAAGTCCCAGTACATCGGCTAGACCCAGCGCGTCGGCGACGGGCACCACCCCGCAGTCGAGCCCTCGGAAATCCAAGTCCCAGAAACCCACAACTCAGAAGCCCAGGACCGTGAAGCCCAGGACCGAGAAGCCCAGGACCGAGAAGCCCGGGACCGAGAAGGCCACCTCAAGGAAAACACGCACGAAGTCCCGTCCGCTGCTGCCGCCGTCCAAGCCGGTGTCGATCTCCATCCCGGCCATCGACCTCACCTCGGAGGTGTTCGCCATCGGGAAGGCCGCAGACGGGACCCTCCGCGCGCCGGAACCGGGGCCAGATCTCAACAAGGTGGCCTGGTTCGAGGATTCGGCGACGCCTGGTCAGCTCGGCCCTGTGGTTCTGGAGGGCCACGTGGACACCGTCGAAGGGCGGTCGGTGTTCTTCGACCTCGGCCGCGTTCGACCCGGCGACGAGGTGACCTTGAAGCGCAAAGACGGACGGACGCTCAGCTACACCGTGGATGCGGTCCGCAGCTACCCCAAGTCCCGGTTCCCGACCGAAGCGGTCTACGGCGGAGACATCAGCCAATCGACGTTGCGGTTGATCACCTGCAGCGATTTCGATCGCCGGACCAGACATCACCAGGGCAATCTGGTGGTGTTCGGTCACCTGAGGACAACCGCAGCAGGTTCCTGACCAGCGCACTCCTCAGCCCGCGTTCGGAGAACCTCACCCGGCCAGAGTCTCGCGGGGCTCATCTCGCGTGCGCTCGCCCCGCCCCGCCTCGCCCTCGTGATCGTGCTCGTGCTCGTGCTCGTGCTCGTGCTCGTGCTCGTGCTCGTGCTCGTGCT
>JAKDLH010000020.1 GCA_030452945.1 Microlunatus sp.
CAGAGCGAGGAGCAGCTGATCTTCGAGGTTGATCCGGCCCAGATCGACGATCTGAGCTTGGAGATCTGGGCCATGGGGGTGGTGTACGGGTTCTATCAGCGGGCCCGGATCCACCTCGGCATCACGCCCGAGAACGCCGATCGGTGGCGCCGGAATGCTGTGGGGCGGGCGCTCACCTACGAACTGTCGGGCTCGATGACAGCGCTGCCGTGAGCGACGACCAGCCCAGCATCTCGCCGGTGCCCGCTCAGCCGCCGGAGTCCATCCCGCCGACGCCGGCCGTCGACCTCCTGGTTCGGGCTCGCAGCAGCCGCGGGAGTCAGCGGCGAGCCTGGCTGCGGGCCGGCTGCGTGCTGTTGGCGCTCGCCATCTACCTGACCCTGTGGACCGCGTACGCGCTCAACGGACTGACGGCCTACGGTCGCTACCGGCAGCTTGACGCCGGGGCGCCGGCGTACGCGATGGGTGCGCAGTTCCGTCTGGCCGGCCTGGTGCAGACCACCCAGCTGGTGAACTCCATCACCGGTGACGTCGTCTCGCCCCCGGCGAACGCGGCCTGGGTGGTGGCGCGGGTGGACGTGGTGCGCCAGGTCGAGACCGACTTCTTCTTGTGCACCTTCGAGATCCTCGGTCCGGATCGTCGGATCTGGGAACCTGACACCGGTTCGGTGTCCCGGGGCGAGCCGAGCACGTGCGACGAGGAGAGCGCGCCCCTGGGACAGACGATCCAGGTCGAGAAGATCTTCCAGGTGCCAATCCGCTACGTCGACGAGCTGGCCGGTGTGGTGGTGGCCGATAGCACCTCCCGGGACGTGCGTCAGATCATGGCGCCTCCGGCCTGAGCCGCCGTCGGGGACCTGACTCAGTGCGGATCGTCGGCCAACCGGCGCAGGGGCAACTCGTAACGATAGAAGTCGTCAGTCCGAGCCCATCGAAGGTCGCCGCTCTGCAGCAGCGAGGTGTCGCGCCACTCGAGGTCGAAGACGGCGAGCTGAATGGTTCTCCCGGGCTCGAAAGCGGTGGCGGGCGGTTCGAACTTCAATCGGTAGGGGATCGCCGGCAGACCCGGCGTGAACTGCGATCCGCCGCTGACGCTGCGATCGGTTTCGGCGCCGAACTCTTGGGCTTTGGGCTCCAGCACGACTCCGCTGCCGGGGTCTTTGGCCAGGAAGACGTCTTGGTCGTCGGGGCTCAGGGTTTTGTCACCGCTGGTCCGACCGGTACCGCTGACCACGACGGACCAAACCGGCTCGTCCTGGTAGTTCTGGGTCTTCTGCACGGTCGCCGAGGTGAAGGTGAAGACGTACGGTCCCGTCTCAATCGTGCTGCCGGGCGCGACGGTGGTCCGCACGTCGGTCCGCTGCTCGAATCCGCCAGCGGTCCAGACCAGGCCGACGATCAGTGCGAGGGCGACGACCAGGGAGCCGATCCACCACCCGGTTCGCGTCGATCTGGTTCGCGTCGGTGCGCCGCGGGCCTGGGTGGGTGGCGGAGGTGCTGCCGAGGAAGCGGCGGGGACGACCTCGCTCACCGCGACAGGCTATCCGGCCGGCGGTCAGTAGCCGACGCGGTAGACCTGACCGGTCTGCGCGCCGAGGATCGACTTGACGTACCCGCGCCCAGCCTCGGCGACCGGCACGGGTGGGTAGCCGGGGAAGAAGTCGCCATAGGCATCCCAGGCCTCGGCGAGCACGGTCGGGCTCACCGTGTTAATCCGTAATCCTCGTGGCAACTCGATGGCCGAGGAACGGACGAACGCCTGCACTCCGCCGTTCACCGTGCCGGCGACGGATCCGGTGGCGATCGGGTCCTCCGACAGCACCCCGCTGATCAAGGTGAAGCTGCCGCCGTCGGTGACGTGATCGAGGCCGAGTCGGACCAGAGCAATCTGACCGAGCAGCTTGTCGGTGATGCCGGCACGGTACTGATCCACGGTGAGTTCACCGATCGGGGCGAACGGGGTGACACCGGCCGCGCAGGCCACAGCGTCGACCTGACCGAGCCGGTCGTAGAGCGCGGCGATCGAGTCGGTGTCGGTGAGATCGACCCGTTCGGTATCGGACCGAGAGGCGGTGACCAAATCGTGTTCGGCGAGGGCGTCGGCGACGGCGCGGCCCAGCAGGCCGCTCGCGCCGATCAAGAGGATGCGCATCGGATCGAGTTCTCCTTGGTTGTCGGGTCAACGATGTCATGCCCGAACGCGGACCTGAGGTCCTGGGGCAGTTCTGACCCCAGACCCGGGGGTAGGTACCCTTCCTCCCGGACGGCCCTCTCGCTGACCGAAACGCCGGTTCCAGGCCTCTCAGCGCTATGTCCGGTCGTTTCACCCCCCGGCGAATGCGGAGTCTGACGGTCGCGCGCGGTAGGGTAGAGCACGTCCGGACGGTTGGTGATCGGCCCTGATCACCGCCGTCCCTGTGTTGTCGTGCCGCCCTTGCCGCCGGATTCTCCGGCAGCGCCCCCCGGCGGCGCCTGTGTGACAGGAGTCATGAGCCGGTGAGCGACGCGTTCGGAGACCTGCCCGCCTATGACCGTACCGACCCCCCGCTCGACCCGGTAGCACCGCTCGACGCGACGGACACCCTCGACCCGACGGACACCACCGACCCGGTCGCCACCGGCGCCGCGGACGGGAACGACAACCGGCCCGCCAACTACGACTCCGAGTCCATCACGGTGTTGGAGGGTCTGGAGGCGGTACGCAAGCGGCCCGGCATGTACATCGGATCGACCGGGGAGCGCGGTCTGCACCACCTGGTCTCGGAGGTGGTGGACAACTCCGTCGACGAGGCGCTGGCCGGCTACTGCGACGCCATCCGCATCCGATTGCTGCCCGACGATGGCGTCCAGGTCATCGATAACGGCCGCGGCATCCCGGTCAAGGACCACCCGACCGAAAAGGTTCCCGCGGTCACTTTGGCCCTCACGGTGCTGCACGCCGGTGGCAAGTTCGGCTCCGGCGGATACAAGGTCTCCGGCGGTCTGCACGGGGTCGGCGTCTCGGTGGTCAACGCGCTGTCACAGCATCTGATCGTCGAGGTCCGACGGGACGGTTACCGCTGGGTGCAGAGCTTCTCCCTGGGAGTCCCGGACGGCCCGTTGGAGCGCCGCGAGCCGAGCGACGAGACCGGCACCACGGTGACCTTCTACGCCAGCCAGGAGATCTTCGAGACCACCGCGTACTCCTACGAGAAGCTGGCCCACCGGTTCCGGGAGATGGCGTTCCTGAACAAGGGCCTGACCATCTCGGTCACCGACGAGCGTCCCGACCGGCAGGATCTCGGCACCCCGGACGACCCAATGACCGAAGACGGCGGGCGCAGCGACACCTTCCGCTACGACGACGGGCTGATCGACTACGTCCGTTACCTCAACCAGACCCGAGAGCCGGTCAATCCGTCGGTGATCGCGGTCGAGGCCGATCGGCCGGCACAGGGAATGAGCATCGAGGTGGCCATGCAGTGGAACACCTCCTACACCGAGTCGGTGCACACCTTCGCCAACACCATCAACACCCACGAGGGAGGCACCCACGAGGAGGGCTTCCGGGCCGCGCTGACCTACACCGCGAACCGATGGGGCGAAAACTGGGGGCTGATCAAGAAGCCCGAGGACAAACTGTCCGGGGACGACATCCGCGAGGGCTTGACCGCGATCATCTCGGTCAAGCTGGCCGAGCCGCAATTCGAGGGGCAGACCAAGACCAAGCTCGGCAACACCGAAGCCCGGTCCTTCGTGCAGCAGGTCGTCAACGCCAAACTCGGCGACTGGTTCGAGCAGAACCCCGCCGAGGGCAAACTGATCATCCGCAAGGGCCAGGCCGCGGCCATCGCCCGGCTCGCCGCCCGCAAGGCTCGCGACGCCGCCCGCGACCGCAAGGGTCTGCTCGGCCGCAGTGGGCTGCCCGGGAAGCTGGCCGATTGCCAGTCCACCAATCCCGAGGAGTGCGAGGTCTTCATCGTCGAGGGTGACTCGGCCGGCGGCTCGGCCAAGGGGGGCCGGGATCCGCGGATTCAGGCGATCCTGCCGATCCGCGGCAAGATCCTCAACGTCGAGAAGGCCCGGATCGACAAGATCATGCAGAACCAGGAGGTCCAGGCGATCATCTCCGCCCTGGGCACCGGTGTGATCGAGGACTTCGACATCGCCAAGCTCCGCTATCACAAGATCGTCATGATGGCCGACGCCGACGTGGACGGCGCCCACATCAGGACCCTGCTGCTGACCTTGATGTTCCGGTTCATGCGTGAGCTGATTGAAGCGGGCAAGGTCTATCTTGCGCAGCCACCGCTGTTCAAGATCAACTGGACGAATTCACCCCACGAGCTGGCCTACACCGACGCCGAGCGGGATGCGCTGCTGCGGGTCGGCAGCGAGGAGGGCAAGCGACTGCCGAAGGAGAACTCGATCCAGCGCTACAAGGGGTTGGGGGAGATGAACCCCGACCAGCTGTGGGACACCACGATGGACCCGGAGAAGCGGGTGCTGCTGCAGGTGACGTTGGACGATGCGGCGCGGGCGGATGAGATGTTCTCGATCTTGATGGGCGAGGACGTCGAACAACGACGGGCCTTCATCCAGCGGAACGCCAAGGACGTGCGCTTCCTTGACATCTGATCTTTCTCGGCGGGGCGGCCGGCGGGATCCTGCGGGTGGTCTCGGGACAACCATCCGCGCCTCCGCAGGCTCCGGCGCTCCCGCCAGACCCATCCACGTCCCTTCGACGCACCCGCAGGACCCCGCCGACCACGAGCGGTCACTGGTCACGTACGCGCACGCCGTCGGCATGGGCTGGCTCAGCACTCATCCGCCAGCGCAGCAACGGGATGGGCTGCTGGTGGTGTGGGGACTGGCTTCGGACTGTCGGGCACGGGCGGCTGGCCAACCAAGATCACCTGTCGCGATGTGTCACGTGGAACGAATGACGGAGCAGACCGAATGACTGAGATCACCAACGAGCCGGCGGACCGGCGCGAGCCGGTGGATCTGCAGGACGAGATCCAGAAGTCCTACCTCGACTACGCGATGAGCGTGATCGTGGGGCGGGCGTTGCCGGACGCGCGGGACGGGTTGAAGCCGGTGCACCGGCGGATCCTGTACGGGATGTACGACGGCGGCTATCGCCCGGACCGGGGCTGGAACAAGTGCGCCCGGGTCGTCGGGGAGGTGATGGGTCAGTATCACCCGCACGGCGACGGCGCGATCTACGACAGCCTGGTCCGGCTCGCCCAGCCCTGGGTGATGCGGTACCCGCTGGTGGCTGGCCAGGGGAACTTCGGGTCGCCGGGCAACGACAAGGCCGCGGCGATGCGCTACACCGAGTGTCGGATGGCGCCGCTGGCCATGGAGATGGTCCGCGACATCGATGAGAACACCGTCGATCTCAAGCCCAACTACGACGGCAAGGAGCAAGAGCCGGTCGTGCTCCCGGCCCGGTTCCCGAACCTGCTGGTCAACGGGTCCACCGGGATCGCGGTCGGCATGGCCACCAACATCCCCACCCACAATCTGCGTGAGGTCGCCGCCACCGTCCAGTGGTCGTTGGAGCACCCCGAGGCCAGCGCCGAGGAGCTGCTCGAGGCCGCCCTCGAGCGGGTCAAGGGACCCGACTTCCCCAACGGGGCGCTGATCGTGGGCCGCCGGGGAATCGAGGACGCGTACCGGACCGGCCGGGGCTCGGTCATCATGCGGGCGGTGGTCGACATCGAGGAGGACCGGGGCGGCCGCACCCTGCTCGTAGTCACCGAACTGCCGCACATGGTCAACCCGGACAACCTGGCGCTCAAGATCGCCGAGCTGGTCAACACCGGCCGACTGGCGGGGATCGCCGACATCCGGGACGACTCCTCCGCCAGGACCGGTCAGCGTCTGGTCATCGTATTGAAGCGGGACGCGCAGCCTCGGGTGGTGCTGAACAACCTCTACAAGCACACCCAGCTGCAGGACACGTTCGGGTGCAACATGTTGGCGCTGGTGGACGACGTGCCGCGGACGCTGCGGCTGGACCAGTTCATCTCGTACTGGATCGCCCATCAGGTCGAGGTCATCCAGCGCCGCACCCAATACCGGCTGGAGCAGGCTGAGGCTCGCGCCCACATCTACCGCGCGCTGGTCAAGGCACTGGACCAGCTGGACGAGGTCATCGCCTTGATCCGGCGGAGCCCGAGCACCGATGACGCCCGGACCGGACTGATGGGTCTGCTGGACATCGACGAGATCCAGGCCTCCGCCATCCTCGACATGCAGTTGCGTCGGCTGGCGGCGCTGGAGCGGCAGCGGATCATCGACCAGCTCGCCGAGTTCGAACGGATCATCGCCGACCTGCAGGACATCCTGGCCCGGCCGGAGCGGCAGCGCTCCATCGTCAGCACGGAGTTGGGGGAGATCGTCGACCGGTACGGCGACGAACGCCGGACCACGATCATCGCCGCCGACGGCGACCTGTCCGACGAGGACCTGATCCCGGACAACCCGGTGGTCGTCACCATCACCCGGGGCGGCTACGCCAAGCGCACGCTCACCGAGGCCTACCGGGTGCAGCGGCGCGGTGGCAAGGGCGTACGCGGGGCCACGCTGCGGGCCGACGACGAGGTGGAGCAGATGTTCGCCACCAGCAACCACCAGTGGATCCTGTTCTTCACCAACAAGGGCCGGGTCTATCGGGCCAAGGTGTGGCAGCTGCCGGAGGCCGGTCGCGACGCCAAGGGCAGCCACGTGGCGGGACTGCTGTCGTTTCTGCCCGACGAGGAGATCGCCGAGGTGCTCGCGATCGCCGACTACCAGGTCCAGCCGTATCTGCTGCTGGCCACCAAACGCGGATTGGTGAAGAAGAGCGCGTTGCCGCTCTACGACTCGCCGCGGCAGGCCGGGATCATCGCGATCAACTTCCGCGACGACCCAGTCGATGCGGGAGGCTCGCAGGACTCGGCGGACGAGCTGATCGGGGCGCAACTGTGCTCGGCCTCCGACGAGGTGTTGCTCATTTCCACCAAGGGTCAAGCCATCCGGTTCCGGGCCGACGACGACCAGTTGCGGCCGATGGGCCGGGCCACCTCAGGGGTCACCGGGATGAAGTTCCGGACCGGTGACGAGCTGTTGTCCCTGTCGGTGATTCGGGCTAGCGAGGCCGACGACGACCGTTATGTGTTCACCGTCACCGACGGTGGCTTCGCCAAACGGACCCACGTCTCGGAATATCGGGAGCAGGGCCGCGGTGGGCTCGGCATCAAGGCGATGAAGCTCAACCACGATCGCGGCTCGTTGGTCGGGGGACTGATTGTCACTGACCACGACGAGGTCATCGCCATCAAGGCAAGTGGACAGATCACCCGCAGCGCGGTGTCCGAGGTCCCGGTCAAAGGCCGTGACACGATGGGGGTGAAGTTCGTCGGGGTGAGTGACGACGACTCGGTCGTGGTCATCGCGCTGAACCCGGAGACAACCGAAGACGTAGTTGAGCTCGACGAGTCTGCATCCGCGGCGGTCGAGGAGAGCACCGGCTCAGTGGAGTCGGACGAGGGCGATTATGGGTCGGACACCGACCCCGAGCCGCCTGAGACCGGCGATGCGGTCGAGGAGGACGACGACAGTGAGTGAATCACCTACGCCACGATCGGCGGAGCGCCCCGGCGCCAACGGTTCGAACCGATCCAAGTCCGAACAGGGCGAACCGGAGAGCGCTGCCGAGCAGACCCTGACGCAACAGCGCACCTCGGCGCCCCCGAGGGCGAATTCTGGCGACGCCGGGACGAATTCGGGATCGAACGAGTCCGGTTCCGCCCGCCCGGCGCGGTCCGGTCCCTCGGCTACTAGTCCGATGAGTGCCCGACCGAGTTGGCCCTCGGCCACCGGCTACTCCGCGCCGTCCGCTCAATCGGCGCACTCGGCGCACTCGGCGCACTCGGCGCGCTCGGCGCGCTCAGCAGCGTCGGCGACCCCGGTGGCCGGTGGGGGGTCTGGGCCGTCGGCCGAGTCGGCGAGGTTGGCAGCGTCCTCGTCGTCGGTGTCCTCGGCCTACTCGGCTGCCAGTGCTCGCTCGGCCCGATCCGGTCAGACCGGCGCGTCGGCCAACTCCGCCTACTCGGCCAACTTCGCCTACTCCGCCCGTTCAGCCGCTTCGGCGTCCGCCATCCCCTTGGCGGCGCCCCCGGCGGCTAGCCCGGACTCGGCCCCGTCGGATGGCACCTCGGCTGGATCTGTGACGTCAGATCGCTCCGGGTTTCCGGCGCTGACCGGTCGGCCGAACACTGCAGCCTCCCCGGCCGCCGGTGGAGCGGTGGGTGGCCGGCCGGCGAGGAAGCCCGGTTTGCTTGAGCGGCTCGGTCTGAAGAGATCAGCCGACGAAGTGACGGCCGAGAACGCGGCCCAGCAGCAGGAGGCGGAGCAGGCAGACCCGGGGCAGGCGAGCGCTGCGGAGGGGGAAACGACTGTTGGGGCGGCAAACGGCGAGGGCGACTCGGATGGCTCCCGGTCTGCTTCAGTCGCCCATGCCGTTGGGTCGAACCCGGCGTCGACAAGAGACCGTCCCGTTGGTCGGGGGCCGGCCACGACTGCGGCCTCCACAGCGGGTGCTGCCGGTGCGACGGCCGCCGACCGCGGCAGCTCGACGGCATCGACCCCGCCGGCCTCACCATGGGCCCGTCCGACTCCGGCCACATCCGGCTCGTCGCCCACCGACGGACCTGCCGAAAACGGCACCGCCGCGGCCCACGGGGATCACTCCGTACCGCCCGGCCCGTACAAGCCGAACGAGACCGCTGGGTCGGCGACCTCGGCCCCTTCGGCCGCGGAGACCCCGCCGCTCGACCGACCCGAGGCGCCTGAGCCCGATTCGGCGAACGGACCAGACGCGACCAGCGATCGGCCGTCGGACAAGGTCACCGACCCAAACTCGTCCCGTTTCCCGCAACCGGTGACCCGGGAGGCGAATTCACCGGGTGGCATCGCGCCCGGACCCTCGAAGGATGAGGGACTGGCTGGTCCGAGCACCGCCGTCCTGCCGGCCGTGGCCGGCGGGGTCGCCGCAGCCAAGGCCCAGCAGACCCCGGCCGCCGCGCCGAGGCCGAGGGCGGTTCGGCGGACCCGCAAAGCCCGGCTCCGACTCTCCCGACTGGATCCGTGGTCGGTGATGAAGACGTCGTTCCTGTTCTCCATCGCCGCCGGCATTATGCTCGTGGTCGCCGTGTACGTGGTCTGGACCGTGATGGCAACCTCCGGGCTGTTCGACTCAATCAACGAGATCGTGGGCAGCGTGGTCTCCACGCCGGGCGACACCACGCCGTTCCGGGTGGAGGAGTACATCAACACCCAGAAGGTGATGGGCATAACCGCCCTGATCGCCTGTGTCGACGTGGTCATCTTCACCGCACTCGCGACACTCGGCTCGTTCCTCTACAACCTGGCCGCTACCATGCTCGGCGGATTGGAGATCACCCTCGCCGAGGACTGACCGAGGCGACTTGTGGTGGCTTCATCCCCGACCTCGGGGATGAAGTCCCCACTGGTGTCGGTGACCAGTTGGGAACCGATCGATTCCTCGATTTGAGCAGGTCGTCCAGCATCGGCTAGCCTTGGCGATCGCGTCGGGGACACTCGAAGCACCTTGGGCCTATAGCTCAGTCGGTTAGAGCGCTGCCCTGATAAGGCAGAGGTCAGTGGTTCAAGTCCACTTAGGCCCACCCACATCCCATTGAGGTCAAAGACACCGGCGGCGGTCGCCGCAGCCAGCGGTGAGTGACACCGGCTGCAGCCGCTGCTGTTGGCTTCCTACGGCAGCCTTGGCGGGGTGCGTGTGCACGACGTCTGTGGCTACGGGACCACGATGTCGAAGTCGGGATCTCCTGGGTCGAGCACGCCAACCAGCGACTGGAGGATCTCGAAGTCACCCGCGACCCCGAGGCCGTCGGAGGAGGTGTCACCGCCAAGGAGCGCGATCATCCGTGCCTTGGTGAGCGTGAGGTGCAGGGGGTATGAGCCGTCTGGCTCTCGCTCGAGATAGACCAGGACACCGTTGGTCAAGGTGAGGTGGAAGCTGCGTTCGAGGTCGGAGAAGGTGATGTCGAACGCGAGGTTCAAGTCCCACGCCCGCGGCCCGTCGATGGTGATCGCGATGGAGTCGAAGACCTGCTCGGGCGACAGTTGCGCGATGATCGTGGGTGAGTTGGCCACGAGCGGCGTCCCGAAGTTGCCCTCGCGGAGTTCGGTCGCCCCCGCCAGGAAGAAGTTCCGCCAGGTTCCGTTCTCCGATCCGTAGCCAAGCTGCTCGAGGGTGTCGGCATACAGCGTTCGCGCGGCGGCGTGGGTGGCGTCGGTGAAGACCGCGTAGTCGAGCAGTGTCGCCGCCCACCGGAAGTCGCCGCTGTCGTAGGCTTCCTGGGCGAGTTCGACGGTGCGATCCAGTCCTCCGATGGCGGCGACGTGGCGCTCGGCGGAGGCCTGCGGGGGGTGTGGCCACAGCCGCGCGGGGTTTCCGTCGAACCAGCCCATGTAGCGCTGGTAGATCGCCTTGACGTTGTGCGAAACCGAGCCGTAGTAGCCGTGGGTGCTCCAGGTGTTGGTGATGGCCGGTGGCAGCTCGATGACCTCTGCGATCTCGGCTCCGGTCATGCCCTTGTTCATCATCCGCAGCGTCTGGTCGTGCAGGTAGCCGTACAGGTCCCGCTGGATCGCTAGGTGGGCCACGATGTTCTCGGTGCCCCACTTCGGCCAGTGATGCGGGGCGAAGAGGATGTCGGTCTTGTCGCCGAACAGCTCGATCGCCTCGTTGAGGTAGTGCGACCACACGTGCGGATCGCGCACCACCGCACCGCGCAACGTAAGCAGGTTGTGCAGGGTGTGGGTGGCGTTCTCCGCCATGCACAGCGCCCGGTAGCGGGAAATATAGGAGTGCATCTCGGCTGGCGCTTCGGTGCCTGGCGCCATCTGAAACTCGATCTCGACGCCGTCGAAGGTGTGGGTCTCGCCGGTCTCTTTGACCAGTAGGGTCGGGACGATGATGCCTGGCTCGCCGGTCGACGTGCTCTGACCGAGACCCGCGCCGACCTGCCCCTTCGGACTGCGGGCGAGGGGTGCGCCGTACATGTAGGCGGATCGACGTGACATGGCGGTGCCGGCATACACGTTCTCGGCGATCGCGTGGCCCAGGAAACCGTCGGGGGCGACGATCTGCACCTCGCCGGAGTCGACCTGCTCCTGGGTGACCATCCCGAACACACCGCCGAAGTGGTCGATGTGGCAGTGGGTGTACATGACCGCGACGATCGGCCGGTCACCGCGATGCTTGCGGTAGAGGCCGAGTGCGGCCGCACCGGTCTCGACCGTCAGCAGTGGGTCGATGACGATCACGCCGGCATCGCTCTCGACGAACGAGGCGACCGACAGGTCGAAGCCCCTGACCTGGTAGAGGCCTTCGGTGACCTCGTAGAGTCCGTGCTTGGCAACGAGCTGCCCCTGGCGCCACAAGCTCGGGTTTACCGAGGTCGGTGCGTCACCGGTTAGGAAGTCGTACGTGGTGGCATCCCACACGACATCACCGGCAGCGTTGCGGATTGCGGGGTCGTCCAGCGTTCCGAGGAAGCCCCGGTCGGCATCCGCGAAATCGTCCACGTCCGACAGCGGCAGCGATTCCAACAGACCAGCGTGGTTTGCCGCAATCGACGCACTCGGCTCGTTTTGTTCCACCGTTCACTCCTCATCGCATGACCTGTGTGAGACTCCAGGCTGAGTCCCGTCGGGACATCCCCATCTCCTTGACACCAGTGAGCCTACGAAGGAGCAGCGCCGCCAGCCTCACCCCGATCGAATGGTTTTTAAGGCCAATCGCGCGGCGGATCTCGGCGCCGGCATGCCGAGGTCAACTTCACCAGCGTCGCGCGCGGTCAGCGCAGTTCACTGGCGTCGGCGACGACTCGACCCCGATGCACCACGGTGCGCCCGCCCGCCCTATCCATCACCGCAGCACTCACCGTGTCACCGGCGACCAGCACGATCTCCGCGGGATCCTCGACTTCCAGTCCCGGCCGGTCCGTGGTTCCGGCCAGCCGCCGCGCTGTTGGGTCGATCACGCTCGCGCCGCCCACAGTGGCGATCGCGACGCTGTGCTCGATCAACTCGTCGCGCCGCAAGCCGCGGGTGAAGGCGAACTGCCAGGTGCGGTCGAGCATGTCGGTGGTGCCGTACGGGCTCCAGTAATCCCGCTGGCCGTCTTGGCCCAAACCGATGCGGATGCCCCACTCGGTCAACTCGGGGATCGGTAGCGTCCCTCTGGCTGGTGCGACGGTGGTGATCGCCACATCCCACTCGGCAAACGACTCCAGCAGCGGGGCCAGTCGCGGCCCGGGCAGGTCGGCCAGCGCGAACGCATGGGCAATCGTCAGCCGCCCCCGCGCCTGGTGGGCACGGACCCGCTCCACGATCTTGGTCATCGTCCAAGCACCCAGTTCGCCGGGCTCGTGCAGGTGGATGTCGATCGGTACGTCGTGACGTTCGGCCAGGTCGAAGACCAGATCGAGATGTCGAATAGGGTCGCCGTCCAACCCACACGGGTCGATGCCACCCACCACCTCGGCGCCCGATCGGAGCGCCTGATCGAGCAGGTCCGGCACGCCCGGCTCCAACAGCAGCCCGGCCTGCGGAAACGCCACCACCTGCACATCAGCCCGGTCGCGGTGATGCTCACGTGCGGCCAGCACCCCGTCCAGCCGCTCCAGCCCGCAATCAGCGTCCACTTGGGCATAGCTGCGCGCCCGGGTCATGCCGTGGGCGATGGCGCGTCCAAGCGTGGTGGTGGCCCGGTCGCTGACAGATTCCTCTGCCTCGCGCCAGTGCGCACGATCATTCGCGATCAGGTTCCACAACGGTCCGGGCTCGGCGGTGTGCGGACGAAACGGCAGCCCGATCCGGGTGGAGTCGAGATGCACGTGTGCGTCAGTGAAAGCAGGCAGCGCAATCCGCCCGCCCCCGTCCACCACCGCGACGCCCTCGCCTCGCACCACCTCGCCGAGGCTGGGGTGGATTGCCGCGATCACCCCACCGCGAAGCTCGAGGTCCACCGCCGACCCACCCCAGGGACGTACGTTGGTGAGCAATGTCGTCAAATCAGTCATCTGACGATCTATCCTGCCAGGCCTGCGCTGGCTCATCGTCGGCAACCGCCCCGGATCGGCGTCATCGCGATAAAATCGACGCCATGGGAGTTCGGGTCGGCCGCACTGCGCGGCAGCCGCGTTGGTGACAGAGCTACCTGTTGAATCTTCCAATCAGACCCACGGAGAGACGCCGCGCCCGGGTAGCGCTGGTGATTGCCGCCGGAGTGGCCCTCGTGGCGGTGCTGATTCTCACCGCGTACGTCGGCAACCGCGCCCTCACCGCCAAGAAGGCGCTGGAGGAGGCTCAGGGACAGCTCACCACCCTGAGATCGGCACTCGGGCAGCCGGATCAGGATCTGACCGCGTCCTACACCGAACTCCAGGCGAGCACCGCGCGTGCCGTCGAGCAGACTGATGACCCGGTGTGGTCGGTGTACGAGCACGTCTGGTGGGTGGGACCCAACCTCACGGCCTTTCGACAGACCGCGGAGATCGTCGACAACCTGGTGCAGGACGGACTGGGTCCGCTGACCGCCGCCGCCAGCGGTCTGAGTGTCGACAGCCTCAAGCCGCACGACGGTCGCATCGACCTCCGACCGCTGCAGAAGCTGGCTCCGGCGACGGTCGAGTTCGACGACGCGGTCCAGCAGGCGAACACGAGGGTCGAAGACATCGACACTTCGCGCGTCGTAACTGAGCTGCGAGGGCCGATCGAGGAGCTGCGCGGCCAGCTGCGGGAGGTCAGCCCGCTCACTCGCCAGCTCCGGATGGTCGTGCCGATGCTCTCCCCGATGCTCGGTGGGGACGGCACCCGGCACTATCTGCTGATGTTCCAGAACAACGCCGAAGAACGCGCCAGCGGCGGCAACCCGGCTTCGCTGGCCATGCTGGTGATAAAGAACGGCAAGATCACGCTGGGTCGCCAGGCCAGTTCGGCCGACTTCCCCCACCCCTATCGCAAGCCGCCGTACACCCCGGCCGGGGACGGCAACCAGGACTGGGACACGATCTTTACCGACTACGCGTCGAGCTACCTGACGAACATCACGATGACCCCGGATTTCCCGTCGACAGCCAAGATGGCCCGGGCGATGTGGCGCGACGCCTACCGGGGCCCCGTCGAGGGGGTGATCTCGTTCGATCCGGTCGCGCTCTCCTACTTGCTGGAGGCGACCGGCCCGGTCAAGCTGACGGACGGCACCACGATCGACGCCTCGAACGCCGTCTCCTTCTTGCTGCACGACGTCTATGCCAAGTACGCCGACGCCGCGACGCAGGACGCGGTGTTTGCATCCGCCGCCCGCAGCATCTTCGCCGCGATCATGACTGGGAAGGGCGATCCTCGGAACTATCTTGATCAGCTGAAGCCGATGATCAAGGAGCAGCGCCTGAAGATGTGGAGTGCCCGCACCGACGAGCAGAACATGCTGATGAGCTCCCCGATGGGCACCATGCTCCCAGCCGACAACGACCGGGCCACCGTGCTCGGTGTCTACAACAACGACGATGCGACGTCGAAGATGAGCTACTTCATGGACGAAAAGGTGGCTGTCACCATCGACAACTGCCAGCCGACGCCGACGTACACGGTGGCCGCCACCGTGATCAACACCCTGCCATCGAGTCAGGTCTCTTCGTTGCCAGAGTACGTGCGAGCCCATCAACAGCGGATTCCGGCGGGTGGCGACCGCCAGTGGGTGCAGATCTACGGTCCCGTCGGCGCGAGGCTGAAGACGGTATCGATCGACGGCAAGCCCGTCGTGTGGGGCACGAGCGTCGACTACCGGGCCAACACCAACGAAGCCGCGACCGGTGTCTCCAGTCGGCGCCCCGCGGTAAAGGGCACGATGTACCACCGTCCGGTCGGAGTCGTCAGCATCACGCTCGGACCCGACTCCAAGAAGACGGTGCGAGCCGTCTTCACCGGCAGCCCCGAGGACAGCACCACCGTCCAGGTCAGCCACACGCCCAAAGTGCGCGACGTGCCGGTCACGATGGCCGCGAACTGCCAGAACGATCGTTGACCGCGGGGGTTCTCGGGAGAACGTACCGGCCCCGGGTAGCTACGGTGTGCTGGTGGCGGACTCGGCCGAGCTTGATGTGAACCGTGCGTTGTGGACCACAGTGAACGAGCAGGTGGCCGACGAGGAGGCAGCGGGCGCTTGGCGGGCGGGTGAGATCACCTGGGGTCTGTTCAGAGTCCGTGAGGCCGAGCTAGGCGTGCTGGGTGACCTGGACGGACTCGATGTCGTCGAGCTTGGCTGTGGTACGGCGTACTTCTCGGCCTGGTTGGCGCAACGCGGTGCACGACCGGTGGCCGTCGACTTGACGCCGGCCCAGTTGCAGACTGCGCGCCGATGTCAGGAGCGGTTCGGGGTCTGGTTCCCGCTCGTCGAGGCGGACGCAGCCGATGTGCCGCTGGAGTCGGGCAGGTTCGACCTGGTCCTCAGCGAGTACGGAGCCAGTGTGTGGTGTGACCCGACAGGTTGGTTGTCGGAGGCGGCCCGGTTGCTTCGGCCGGGTGGGCGGCTGGTGTTCCTCACCAACAGTGTGCTCGCCACGCTGACAGTTCCGGCCGAAGGTGGATACGCACAGGACCGGCTGCTTCGGGCGCAGCGCGGCAGCTACCGCGTGCGGTGGCCCGGTGGCGGCATCGAGTACCACCCGAGTCACGGTGACTGGATCCGGCTGCTGCGCGGCTCCGGCTTCGAGGTCGAGGCGCTCCACGAGCTCTACGCCCCGACTGATGCCGACAGCCCCGACTACTACGAGATCGCCACGGCGGAGTGGGGCCGCTCGTGGCCGGCCGAAGACCTCTGGGTGGCGGCCCGTCCAGCGTGACGGGCGGCACGAAGGTACGGCCTTAGCCGGCGCTGCCGCTGGTCGTCGGGGCATCCGCCGCGGCTCGAGTACCTGATGCGGGAGAGCCGCGCCCCGGCCACCCGGCGCGCCTGCCGGGCCGACTGGCTGGGGGCGGCACCGGGGACCGCGACTGACTGGTGCCTGCTCGGATTCGTCAACGCCATGCGCCAGTCCGAACTCGCTGGGCAGTTCGGCGATGGCGGTGAGCAGAGCATCCGCATTCGGCTGCGGGACTCCAGATCCGACCAGGACGGCTGAGGAGCGTGGCGGCCGGTGCCTCCGGCCCGAGACTGGACCCGGACAGGTTCGGCGCCCACTCGCTGCGGGTCGGCTTCCTCAGGCGCTGCGCGACAATCCAAATTGGCCGACGTCAATCGGCCGGGGGCGATCACCTCTCCGATCGCGCCCCCTTGGGTACGACGATCACCGGGTACGCTGCGGCCCGGACCACCTGCGAGGAGACACTGCCGAGCAGGACCTGTTTCGCCCGGCCGTATCCGCGCGAACCACAGACCAGTACCCCGGGCTGCGGTGCGGGAAGGACGGCGAGAATGTCTACGACGTCGGAGTCTGCGATCACCGACGTCGTTACGTCGAGTTCTTCGGGCAGCTGCGTCGCGGCGCGATCGAGCAAGTCTTGGAACTTCTCGGTGTCACGTGCGGCGACCGCAATCAGCCGCAGCTTCGTGGCTGTCATCTGGGCGAGCCGTGCTCCGAAGTTGAGCGCCTGCTGCGCTTCTGGTGTGCCATCGAACGCGACCCCGACCTCACCGATATGGTCGTGGCGCTTGCGATAACCACGAGGCGCCACTGCGACCGGGCATGGTGCCCCGGAGAGAACGCGCTCGACCGTGCTGCTTAAGGAGAGCCGGCCGACCGCCCCGCGCTGGCTGGAGCCAAGGACCATGAGGCTGATATCGCGTTGGTAGGCGTACTCGTGAAGGGCGCGCGACGGCGATGCTGGGCCGATGGACACGTATCGTGCCTCGACCCGGTCACCGATGATGCTGCGGGCCGTCGTCAGCTTGCGCTCCGCTTCGTCTCGGGCCGGAGTCGGGAGTTGACCCGCGACTATTAATCCGCGGTGGTCGCCGGAATAGCCGCACCCGACCACCACTGGATCGGCCGACAGCGGGGCAAGCCGCACCCCCAGCTCGATGGCGTCCTCGCCGTAGGGCGTCTCGTCGTAACCAATGAGGATTGCCATGTTCGTCCCTTCCTGGACCTGGGTGCCTCTATCAACCCGAGCGTATCGGTTGGGCGTCAGCGTGCTCGCCGACGAGGCGATCGATCCTGCCGCAGTCGGTGATCCGACTCTTCAGACCCCGGCTACCCCAGGTGGACTACGGCCTCATCTGGAACGCCTTCGCCACCGACTTGCCTCGCGAGGCCGACCTGATCCGGCCGTTGCTCGACCCCGAGGGGCGGACGGGGGCACGACACGGTTGACTATCGCGGCCTGAACACCGAGAAATCGTGGATTCTCTCGGTCCTGCTCAGTCCCGCGGCATCACGTCCGCTCCCCGCCAATAGTCCCGCTGTCGAGCGGGGTCGTCTTCGATCCGATCTCCGTCCGCGGTGAAGATCATGGTCGCTCGGGTGGGCAACTCGAAAGCCGGCCAGCCGGGTCCTGGGGAGCCGGTCCGGACGAAAGTAGTCCAGTAGTCCTTCACCCGGGCACCGAGCATCCGGCGGGCCCGGGTGAGTCGACCCCGGAGGAGCGTCGCGCCCACCCCGGTCCAGTCCCACAGATAGGGCAACTCGGCTGCATGCGTGGCCCCGAGCACGGGTACGGCGGCGTCGAATCGGTAGAACCAGGTCGAGCCTCCCGCCGCGCGGTGACGCTCGGCGAAGTGCAGCGTCGGCAGGGCGAAGTTGAGATCGGTGCCCAATGCTCGGGTGCCGGCCCGGGAGCCGGGATAGGCGGCGATCACCGCGTCGGCATGGTCGGGATCCAGCGCTTCCCGCAAGCGGCGCACCAGGTCCGCCCGGGTGGTGGGCACGACGTCACCGGGCAGCAGGCGGAACACCGTCACTTCGTCACGCGTGTGCCCGGCCAGCAGCGCGACCTCCGGTCGTACGGCCGCCTGGGCCGCCGCCAGCGAGTCCGGGAACAGATCACCGTCGAACCAGGGCGCGGCCGCCACCGTGTTCTGGACGGAGCGCCGCACCGACTTCTGGGCTTCGATCAGCCTCTCGGTCGGAAGCTCCCACAGCCGGTGACCGTCACCCACCCTCAGCCTCAGTTCCGCGGCGTAGCGCCGGGTCACTTCCTCCCGTATCTCCGGCCCGTGGATCAGGCTGTACGACCCGCTCTCCATGATCGCTGAGCGAAACAGCCCTCGGGTTCGGGCCGCGGTCAGCAGCAGCGCGACCGACACCGACCCGGCGGACTCGCCCGCCACCGTCACCTTCTCGGGATCACCGCCGAAGGCGGCGATGTTGTCGCGGACCCACTCCAGCGCCGCGATCTGATCCCGAATCCCGAGGTTGGACGGCACCTCGGCGTTGGTCACCGCGGCCAGGTCGACGAACCCGAAGATTCCCAGCCGGTAGTTGATGGTGACTACGACGATGTCGCCGGACGCGGCGAGCGTACGGCCGTCGTAGAGCGCACCGCTCCCGCTCGCGAAGCTGCCCCCGTGGATCCAGACCAGGACTGGCCGCGCTGGCCCCGGGTCAGCCGGGGCGACCACATTCAGATAGAGGCAGTCCTCGCCCGGGACGCCCAGACGCCGCGTATCGGCGCCCAGCGGCTGCGGCTGGCTGGCGGCACCGCCGATCTCGGTGGCGGGCCGACTACCCGGCCAGGCCCGTACCGGTCCAGGTGCGGTGAAGCGGAGCCGCCCGACCGGCGGCTCCGCAAAGGGGACCCCCCGCCCAACCGTCAGCCCACCCTTGCTCAGGCCGGCGATGGTGCCGGACTCGGTCTCCACGACGGTTGCGCTGCTCACCCGGCCATCTTGCTCGGTTTGGTCATCACTCGCTGTTCGCTACGCGCTCGAGACTCTGTCTTCCCTCGTCGTTCGCAGACGGAGAAGCGTTGTCTGCTCTCTCCTCAGTCCAGACAGAGCCACGCTCCGCTCACGGCCGCTCGCGACGGTTTGGTCATCACTCGCTGTTGGCTGGCCGGGCTGGGCGGCGGTCCCCGGCTCGACATCCGTGACGACGCCATCGAAGCCGACCTGACCTTTCCGCTGCGGTCGGCGCGTTGACCGTGAACGACATCCCCCAGGTCGGCAGAGTGGTCTTCCCGTCGCCCTCGGTGCCGGGCGGCTCGTCGGCGTACGCGACCGGTTGGTCACCGAGATCGGTGGACCGCAGATCGACCGAGGAGCTGCCTACCTGCCGTTCGTCCGGCTGGTGCTGTGTCGGCACCAGCCGCACTCAGTCGCAGAGGCTCACCTGTCGGCGCTGATCGTGACCGATCCGCTACGACTCGGGCCGACCCGGACCACGATGATGCGCCACGCCGGGGATCACGCTCTGGACGTGACCATCGAGGGGACGAGTCACCGTGGCGAACACCACGCACTCCCGGGAGGCCGAGTCCAGCCACGGCAGATCGTCGACGAGCACCAGCAGGGGCGTGTCGGACGCGGTGTGCTGCAGCAGTCCCAGAGTCGCGACGCAGACTGCCAGCCGATCTCCCGGCACGACCGGAGTGAGAGCCAAGGCCGAGGCTAGCGCGGCGGACTGCGCCGGCGGCAGCACGACCCGGTCGGCGATGATCGGGTTCAGCAGGTCGTACAGGGCCGAGAACGCCAGCTCGGTCTCACTCTCGACACCGGAGACCCACAGCACCCGGACGCCGAGATCTCGAGCTGCCGAGCGGGCTCCAGCAACGCGCTCTTGCCGATCCCGGCAGCACCCCGGACCAGCAACGCGCGCCCCCGGCCGTGGGCGGCGTCGCCGACCAGCGCGGAGAGCTGAGACTGCTCGTGCTCCCGGCCGATCAGCATCGTCGCTCCCCCCGCTGGGGATTCTCGCAGAAGCGAGTTGATCGCGGGCCGATCGCGTACGGTCTGATCGAGCCCTGTGCGCCGGCGCTCCGCCCGGCGCTGGCGATGCTCGCCCAGTGCTGGCCACGTGCCAGCGGGTCAGGGTGCGATCAGCCGTACGGTGGGGAAATAGGTCCGGTAGCGCCTGGCGTGGCGAGTGAGAAGGTCCGATCCGAGCACGGCCGCGTGGGCACCGATGAAGAAGGGCCACGAACTCGCATCCAACCACCGGCGGTGGCTGCCGTGCCAATCACCTGGACCGTTTGAATTCCTGCGCGGTCGACTCTCTCGGCTTCAGCCGGCACCGACGGCGAGCAGCACCCCGGCGTAGGCGACGGCGGCGAGGACCACGGTCGAGATGGCCCCGAGGGCCAGAGCTCGCGGGCCGGTGGACAGCAACACCCGGACCCGGACCCCGGTGCCGAGCCCGAAGAGGGCCGCGGCGAGCAGGGCTGTGGTCAAGATCTTGGTGACGTCCAGCACGTTCTGGGGCACCACGCCGGTGGTGCGGAGCACGACCATGGCCAAGAAGCCGAGCACGAACAGCGGTACCAGTGGTGGCCGCCGGCCGCTGGGGTCCCGTTCGGCGTGGCTGCGTCGGCGCGCCAGATAGGCGACCACCGCGACCAGCGGGGCCAGCATGATCACTCGGGCGAGTTTGACCACTACGGCGGTGGCCAAGGCCGCCGCGCCAGCCGGTGACGCGGCGGCGACGACCTGGGCGACCTCGTGCACGCTGGCCCCGGACCAGGCCCCGTACGCTTCGTCGCCCAGACCGAGGAGGGGTTGGAGTAGCGGCCAACCGAACATGGCGATGGTGCCGAAGATGGTGACCAGCGCGATGGCGGTGGCCACTTCGTCCTCGTCGGCGTCGCTGGCCCCCTCCATGGCCGCGATCGCGGACGCGCCACAGATGGAGAACCCGGACGCGGTCAGTAGGGACAGATTGCGGGACACGCCGAGGCGGACTCCGATCCACCGAGTGGCGAGGAAGCCGAACACCACGGTGACCACGACCACGACCAACAGCGGTACCCCCAGCCCGGCGAGTTCCACCAGAGACAGCTGCAGGCCCAGGAAGACGACCCCCGCGCGCAGCAGGCGGCGAGTGGAGACCGCCAGCCCCGGCCGCACCTGGGTCGGCACCCAGCCGAGGTTGGCCAGCACCACGCCCAACAACACCCCGGCGGTCAGCGGGCTGAGGAACGGTACGACGAGGTTGACCGCGAAGGCGACCGCCGTGCCCGCGGCTGCGAAGGCCACTCCGGGCAGTAGTTGGCGGGTGACGCTGGAGATCCGTTCGATCCGGCTCGCATCGGCCGGGACCGTGGCCAGCTCCATCTCGGTGCCGGTCAGACCGGGCAGCTGCTCGCGCGCCCACTGCAACAGCTCAGCCTCCGACACCACCGCGCGCGGATCCCGCTCGATGACGGTGTGCACCTCCTCACCGTGGCGGGTGTGCGGGACGGCGACCACCTTGGCTTCGCTGATCCCCGGATGAGTCAGCAGCGCCTCCTCGACGGCACGGCGGTAGACCGCCAGTCCTCCCCGCATGATCAGGTGGGTGGGCCGGTCGACCATCACGAAGTGGCCGTCCTCGGCGCGGCGGGCGATGGTGCCGGTGCGATACCAGCCGTCGATGTACGCGGCGGCGGTGGCTTCGGGGTGGTGGTAGTACTCCCGCATCAGACCGGGCCCCCGCACCTGGAGCTCGCCGGTTCCCGGACCCTCCACCACGGCGCCGCCGCTCGGGTCGACGAGTCTCACTTCGGCGCCGGCCACTGGCTCGCCCACCGATTCGGGTCGGGTGTCGCCGGGTCGGGCATGCAGGGCGACCATGCCGGTTTCGGACAGTCCGAAACCCTCCAATGGGAGCACTCCCAGTCGATCCTGCACAGCGTCGCGTACCGCCGCCGGCAGGGGAGCCAGCTGGGAGGACACCAGCCGTAACCGGGCGCGGGCAGACTGGGCCTCAGCGGGGTGCTCGGCGGCGGCCGAGGCCAGCGCCCACAGCATGCTGGGCGCCGCGACGAGGGTGGTCACCTGCTCGGCCGCCATCAGACCCAACGCGGTGACCGGTTCGAACCGGGGCATCACGATCAGCGTCGCGCCGGTCGCGATCCCGGCGTTGAGCTGCATGGTCTGGGTGACCAGATGAAACAGCGGCAGGCCGACCAGGTGTACGTCGGGGGTTCCGGTCTCGTCCACGGGGTCGGCGGCGCCGGTGGGCTCGTACAAGGTGGCGGCGGCCGCCGCGGCGTTGTGCAGCATGGCCGCGTGGGTGAGCAGGACTCCTTTGGGTGTGCCGGGCGTCCGTCGCGGGTACGCGATCACCGCCGCGTCGCCGGGTCCGACCGCCGGTGGCCTGACCGCAGCTGGGTAGGTCTCGATCAAGCTGTCCAACGACGCCTCCCCGGTGGCGTCGACCACGATCAACTCGCGGCAGCTCGACACCTTGGCGACCGCCTCCCGGGCGGTGTCGGCCGCCGGGAGACCGCCCGCCCCCGCGACGCAGATCAGCAGCGTGGCACCCGAGTCGGTGAGTCGTTGAGTGAGCAAGTGGGTGCCGACGATCACATTCAGTGGGACCACGACGCCGCCGGCCCGCAGAATCGCGTAGTAGCAAATCACGAACGGGACACCGTTCAAGGCGTCCAGCGCCACCCGGTCGCCGGCCCGCACCCCCCGGTCGAGCAGCAGATTTGCTGTTCGCCCGACTGCCGCGTCGAGTTCGGCGTAGCTCAGCCGCGTGCTCTGTTCCACGATCGCGGTCCGTTCGCCGTGAATCCTCGCCGACTCGGTCAGCAGCTGGTCGAGTCGAGTCGGCGATTCGTGGTGCTCGGCAACACCATCGTCTGGCATGCGCTTCATTCTGTCGTGGGCCGCCGGGGCGATGTAAGCACCCGGGTGCGTGTCGAACCGAGGGTTATCGTGCCCGTTTACCGACCTCGGGCGACGCACCCGTAGGGATGGCTGAGGCTGGCATCAGCACCGTACGGGCGAGGTGGACCAGCATGGCGACCAGGGTCAGCGCCCAGGCGGTGAAAGCGACCCACAGAAAAGCTCGGCCGATCCAACCGACGATCGGCAGGTGATCGGCCTGGCCCAGGTAGATGCTGGCCACCGCGTACATGCCGAACGGGAAGATCATGCTCCACAAGGTCGCCTCGTAGCTCAGCGGTATGCGGTGAGTCACGTGCCGCCACCAGCCGGCCGCCGTCAGGACCGGGATCAGCCAGGTGGCGAACGCCCAGAACACCACCGCGGCCCCAGCGATCAGGCCCCGGGTGGCGTCGGCCATGGGGGCGTTGGCCATCTCCACGATTCGCGCGGCGGCGAGGATGGTGATGGCGCAGGCGCCCATGGCTACCCAGTAAGGCGGGTTCAGGTCGGCTGGGCGGAACTCGTACAGCATCATCCGGGCGGCGACGAAGATGCCCGCGGCGGCGTAGAGGAAGACGCCGACCGACCAGGAGAACACGGCCACGACCGCGAGCCAGTCCCGCGCCGAGCCGAACACAGGTTCCAGGGAGGCGGCCGAGACGGCGACGGACTGGCTCGCGACCACCCAGATGAACCAGGTCCCGTTGGCGTGGGCGATGACGGGACGATGGTTGGTGCCAAGGACGGCCGTCCAGGGGATGACGTAGCCGAGCACCAGCCAGGTGATGCCGGCCACGACCAGCAACCCGGCTGTCAGCAGGTAGCGACCGTCCATAGCCAGCCGGACCCCCAACACGTTGGTGCCGGCGATGAAGGTGAAAAAACCGAAGGCTCGGCGGGAGTCGGTGAAGTCGCCGACCATCTCGTCCCAATAGCCGAGTACCCGCCAGCCGGTCAGCACCACCAGCAACACGTAGGAGATGGCGCAGACGACCAGCAGCGTGGTCGAGAGCACCTCGTGCCCGTTGAGCCGCATGCCGACCGAGATGATTCCACTGGCCATGACGATCGCGAAATACCCGGGGGTCAGCCCGCGGACCGCGTGCTGAACGCGCTCCGACAGGTTCGAGCTAGCCGTGATCGACATCCGCGGCTCCTCCGGTCGGGAGTCGGCTGAAGACCAATCTAGAACTTGTGGCCGACTTTGCGCCAGCGTCGACCCCTGATGCGTCGGATCGTTCGGTGCGGCAACTGCGGCGGCGGGAATGCGCGATGGGACGCTCCCTCGTGAGTGAACTGCCGCCGATCCGCGGCAAAACTCACTGTTCAACGGCTGGGCCGCGCTGGATGCCTGGCGCCGGCTAGGCCTCACTCGCTATGCCACCCACGGACTTCTCGAGCGCATCTGGGCGCTGCCCGACCTCTCCGCG